>NZ_BAAACY010000156.1:0-10918 GCF_039521925.1 Virgibacillus salarius
GGCGAAACTAAAACCGCCCGTTTTACGGGCGGATAGTTATTTGGTGCGCCAGGCATGGCGACTATCTAGGCTGGTGAAAGTCCACTGTGGGGGATACATATCAACCAACCACTAGAGAACCGCAAAGTGTTTATCGTGAGGTGAAGGCTGAAGGAAGCGTGTATCAAAATCTTGGCTCGACGAACAGAAATCTGATACCAAGGCTCTGTAGACGGACAAGGCTCCCAAACAAGCCAAAGTCCAAAAGATGTGCGTGATGAGCCGCGTCGAGCTCCAGCGCCCAGAAACGAGGCGAATTCACGAATCGCCCTAAGCTAAGTCATCATCGACTCGCAAGCTCACCGTGATTTCTTTATCTCCATTAACTCGCTCCAGTCGCTACGTTTCTAATCGGGCGCTAGCGCTTGTGTTCTTTTTGTTTATTTGTTCATCGCATGGAAAGCATGAAGTAGTAAATACTAAAAAGATCTATTAAATGTAGCTGAATGTAAATTTAATGTTAAATATACCTTTTAAACCTTTACAAAAAGTTTATATATAATTAATATTGGTATGGTGTGACAAGATTCAACATGAATGGAAGGGTAGGTATAAATTTTGGAAATTGATGTTCAAAAACTGATATTTGAATTTATCGGCGGACTGGGTATTTTCCTTCTTGGTATAAAGTTTATGGGAGAAGGGTTACAAAAGTCAGCAGGGGATCGTCTTAGAGATATACTGGATCGCTTTACAAGTAACCCATTTATGGGGGTATTAGCTGGTATTATCGTTACGGTTTTAATTCAAAGTAGCTCTGGTACTACTGTCTTAACAGTCGGTCTAGTAAACGCAGGCTTTATGACGTTAAGACAAGCAATTGGTGTAATTATGGGTGCTAATATAGGTACAACAGTTACTGCATTTATAATAGGTATTGATATTGGTGCTTATGCGCTACCGATCATTGCTGTAGGGTGTTTTCTATTATTTTTCTTTAAAAGTCAGAAAGTTAATGCAGTTGGACAAGCAATCTTTGGATTTGGTGCATTATTCTTTGGATTAGAATTAATGAGTAGTGGTATGAAGCCATTGCGTACACTAGAAGCATTTCATGAATTAACCGTTAATATGAGTGAAAACCCAGTTCTTGGTGTAGTTATCGGTACTGTCTTTACCGTTGTTGTACAGAGTTCAAGTGCCACAATAGGTATTTTACAAGGTCTATTTGCTGAAGGAGCAATAGAACTAAAGGCAGCCATACCCGTTCTTTTTGGAGATAACTTAGGAACGACAATAACTGCAGTGCTAGCATCTCTAGGTGCAACTGTTGCTGCAAAACGAGCAGCGTATACTCATGTAATCTTTAATTTAGTTGGAGCTACCATCTTTTTACTCCTACTTGGAGTTTTTACGCAAATTGTTACGTTTTTACAAGGACAGTTTAACTTGAACCCGGAGATGACAATTGCGTTTGCTCATGGGACCTTTAATATTACAAATACGATCATTCAATTTCCATTTATAGGCGCTTTAGCTTGGTTAGTTACTAGGATTATTCCAGGTGAAGATACAATTGTAGAGTATAAACCACAACACTTAGATCCGATATTTATTCAGCAATCATCGACCTTGGCATTAGATCAGGCGAAAGCAGAAGTGATTCGCATGGGTGAATATGCTTATAAAGGCTTAGAAGAAACAAATAAATATTTAAATACACAACTTTCTAAGCATTCCGAAATGGCTATGCAAATAGAAGGGGCTTTAAATAATCTGGACCGAAAAATAACAGATTATCTTGTAGAACTATCGGCAGAATCACTTACGGAAATAGAAAGTGCGAAACATTCCGCACTCCTTGACTCCGTTCGAGATATCGAAAGAATAGGCGATCATTTTGAAAATATTGTCGAATTAATTGATTATAAAATGTCTAATAAAGTTCAATTAACCAATCATGCTCAGGAAGATCTAAATGAAATGTTTGAATTAACAACGTCAACAGTAAAACAAGCCGTTGAATCTCTCCAAAGTATGGACAGAGAAGAGGCACTAGCTGTGATTCAAAAAGAAGATAAAATTGATAAAATGGAAAGGAATTTCCGAAAGAAACATATCATTCGTATGAATGAAGGTAAATGTACTGGATCAGCTGGAATTGTTTTTGTTGATATCATTAGCAATTTAGAGCGAATTGGAGACCATGCGGTTAACATTGCTGAAGAAGTATTAGGTGAATAATAATAACGTATGTTTAGTTTAACAACTGTCGGAAATGCTTTCTGACAGTTGTTTTTTATACTAAGTAGAAGTTAGCTATCTCAAATTCAAATGAACTGCAAGAGCTACGTCATTGTCGTTTGCGGAAAAGAAAATCTGTGTGAACAAGCATTATTCAACCGGAACTTGAAGAAAGCCGTTCACTTATCCATGGTGAGTTAAGTGAAGGGGAGTTATTTCGTGAAGTTCTGTTAGGAAAATTCTGTAGAAAAACGGGTGACTTCCGGCCCCTGTAGTATGGTTTTCAAGAGGTGACTCAGCGTTACGTCTGCTCACACAAACACAGGAGTTACTTTACAAGTTATAAGGTAGTATTTACTAATTAATAAAGGAATTAAAATTAAAATTTTCTAACTTTAAATTTTGTATTGAAAAACCTTTGATAAGATGCTATAGTAAATATTGTCGTTTTAACAGCGATACATACATAAGAAATTGCGATTATGATTTTTTGAAAAAAATATTGACAGATGTTGTTGAACATGGTAAATTATATCTTGTTGCTATAATTCGTTGAAAGTAGTCACGATAACATTCCACAGTAGCTCAGTGGTAGAGCTATCGGCTGTTAACCGATCGGTCGTAGGTTCGAATCCTACCTGTGGAGCCAATTTGGCGGTGTAGCTCAGCTGGCGAGAGCGTACGGTTCATACCCGTGAGGTCGGGGGTTCGATCCCCTCCGCCGCCACCATAATATAACAATTAATCTGAAGCATGGCGGTCGTGGCGAAGTGGTTAACGCACCGGATTGTGGCTCCGGCATTCGTGGGTTCGATCCCCACCGGTCGCCCCATAAACAATTTTAAAATGAGAAGGACCCTTAGCTCAGTTGGTCAGAGCTATCGGCTCATAACCGATCGGTCGCAGGTTCGAGTCCTGCAGGGTCCACCATAAAATTATTTGGAGGTATACCCAAGTCTGGCTGAAGGGAGCGGTCTTGAAAACCGCCAGGGGTGTAACAGCCCGCGGGGGTTCGAATCCCTCTACCTCCTCCATACATATTTAGAGTAGATTTAGGCTCGGTAGCTCAGTCGGTAGAGCAAGGGACTGAAAATCCCTGTGTCGGCGGTTCGATTCCGTCCCGAGCCACCATTCAAACAAGCGGTGGCTTGTTTTTTTATTTTCTCAAGAAAATAACGCTTTTTATAATTTGGTAAAAAAATGCATGCATATAATTTGCATCAGTATAGTAGCTTTGATAATCTTGCTTTAAAAGGGTGAATATTCGATCCTTTTTAATAAAATAATTTTATTAGGAGGAAGTTATAATGGCAAAATTTGAATTACCTGAACTACCTTATGCTTACGATGCACTAGAACCTACTATTGATAAAGAAACCATGAACATTCACCATACAAAGCATCATAATACGTATGTAACGAAACTAAACGGTGCTTTAGAAGGACATGCTGATCTTCAGAATAAATCTGTTGAAGAGCTAATAAGTAATCTAGATGCTGTTCCGGAAAGCGCGCGGACTGCCGTACGTAATAATGGTGGCGGCCATGCAAACCATAGTCTGTTCTGGAAAGTATTATCACCTAATGGTGGTGGCGAACCAACTGGTGAGCTTGCTGATAAAATTAATGAAAAGTTTGGCAGCTTTGATAAATTCAAAGAAGAATTTGCTAATGCTGCAGCAGGACGCTTCGGATCAGGTTGGGCATGGTTAGTTTTAAATAATGAAGAATTAGAAATAATGAGTACACCTAATCAAGACTCGCCGATAATGGAAGGGAAAAAACCTTTATTAGGTCTTGATGTTTGGGAGCACGCTTACTATCTTAAATATCAAAATAAACGCCCAGATTACATTTCAGCTTTCTGGAATGTTATTAATTGGGATCAAGTAACGAAAAACTATAATGAAGCGAAATAACAAAAATAATTGAATAGAAAAGGCATGTGGGGGGATTCGATTCCTTCATATGCCTTTTTTTATCTATAATTGTCAAGAAATGATGAATGTAAGCTTAATGAATAGATTGTTATATCCTTATCTTTAATTAAGGCTTCTTTGCATATCTGTTACTCATTTGTTCAAACTATTAATGACTTGAAAAGGAGTATGGAATATGCGAAAAAGCCTATCACTTTATCAGGGGAAATTAGACATTGATAAGGATTTATTGTTTTTACTTGTTATTGGTGGACTATATTCTTTAGGGATATTTTTATCCAATACATTTGTAAATATATACTTGTGGAAGCAATCAGGGGATTATATAACCATTGCTGTATATAATTTAGCCATTTATATTTTTCAACCATTGACGTTTATTGTGGCTGGAAAATTAGCTAAGAAAGTGGATCGAGTTATTGTATTACGTTTAGGGGTAATTTTTTTATCTCTCTTTTTTTTGAGTGTATTAATTATTGCTGAAAAAGCATCGTACTATAATTTTATGCTAGGTAGTCTTCTTGGTATTGGTTATGGTTTCTATTGGCTAGCATTTAATGTACTTACATTCGAGATTACTGAGCCAGAGACTAGGGACTTTTTTAATGGATTTTTAGGAGTGCTTCAATCCTTTGGTGGAATGATTGGACCGTTATTAGCTGGGACTATTATTGCTAATTTGGAAGCAAATATCGGATATACAACAATTTTTACGATTTCTTTTATTTTGTTCATTTGCGCAGTTATCTGTAGTTTCTTTTTGGCAAGGAGAAAGGCAGAAGGAAGCTTTTATTTTCGACGGGTATTAGCTGAACGATCACATAACAAAAATTGGAATCGTATATTAAATGCACATATTTTTCAAGGATTAAGAGAAGGGATATTTGCCTTTGTTATCTCCATATGGGTGTTTTTGATTACACAAAGTGAATTTTCATTAGGGATGTTCAATCTAGTGTTCTCTGGTTTATCCTTTGTTTTTTATTTTATTGGGACGAAAGTTATCAAGCCTTCCATGAGAAAAAAAGCTATCCTTATCGGGAGTCTTATCCTGTATTTCTCTATTACAATTATTATTTTTGAGATTAGCTATGCACAGCTAATTATATATGCAATTTGCATTGGGATCGCTTACCCAATCATTACTATACCATATGTCTCTTTAACCTATGATGTAATAGGAAAAGCATGGAAGGCAAAAGAGTTACGTGTGGAGTATATCGTTGTCAGAGAAATGTTTGTCAATATCGGAAGAATTACTTCCATTTCTGTTTTTTTAATTGCTGTTTCTATTTTTCCAGCTGAAAAGGCAATCCCATATATATTAGCCGTTTTTGGTGCTGGGCATATTTTTATCTATTTATTCGTCAAGAACATCTACTTAGGAAGTAAGCCAAAAAAAGAAGTATTAATTAAAGAGCAATTAACAGACGAAAAAAATAGATAAATGGATGAAAATAAAGAGGGATAAATGGTATAATGAATAAGGTTTAAAATAAATCTAATTTCGTATGGGGGAGAGATAATGGGGAATAAGAAAAAAAAGAAAAAAACGCAACTTCCCTTCCGAATTAACATATTATTTTTTGTTGTGTTTCTAATGTTTACAGTGCTTATTTTACAATTAGGAGTTGTACAGATTTTAAACGGTGAAGCATTTCAGGAAGAAATTGATCGAACGGTAAAGGATACAACAAAGATACCCGTTCCTAGAGGTAAAATATATGATAGTAACCATAATGTTATTGTAGATAATAAACCATTGTATTCGATCACGTATACACCTGCAAAAGGAACGCAGGCAGAAGATCGATTAGCAGTTGCTGAAAAATTGTCGAAGTATATTTCTATGGATGATGAAAAAAAATACCTTGATAAATTAACAGAGCGCAATAAAAAAGAGTATTGGTACTTAAAAAATAAGGAAGAAGCTGACAATCGCTTATCTGAAAAAGAAGCAGCAGATTTAGATAATGCTGAACAGTATAATACCATTCTAGATCGAATTACAAAAGATGAAATCTCCGGTTTTTCGAAACAGGAGCTTGAAGTAATTGCAATTAAAAAAGAATTAGATAAAGCATATTCGCTTACGCCGCAAATAGTTAAAAATGACGATGTCACCGCAGAGGAATATGCTAAAGTTTCGGAGCACTTGGATGTTCTACCTGGAGTTAATGCAACGACTGACTGGAATAGGGACTATCCTTTTGGTGAGACGATCAACAGCTTACTAGGTACTATTACAACACAAGAGCAAGGGATCTTGGCAGAAAAAGAGCAATATTACCTAACAAGAGGTTATAGCCGTAATGATCGGGTTGGAAAGAGCGGACTTGAGGAATATTATGAGGACGTATTACGAGGAACAAAGGAACAAATTCAGTACACGACTACTAAATCAGGTGAAGTTGTTGGAACAGAAACGGTCGTTGAGGGTAGCCGAGGTAAGGATTTAGTTTTATCTATCGACATGGAATTTCAGGAAGAAGTGGATAAAATAGTACGAGAGGAATTAAAAGCAGCCGTTCAGAGCCATCCCTATGACAATAAATATTTAAAGGATGCACTTGCCGTTGTTATGAATCCACAAACAGGTGAATTATTAGCGGTTAGTGGACAAACCAGAGATGGAAATGAATACAGTAACGCTGCATACAAGACGTTGTATGATGCGCATCGCCCTGGTTCTATTGTAAAGGGTGCAACTGTACTTGCAGGCTTAGAATCAGGCGTGATCTCACCTGGACAAAGATTTAATGACAGTCCGATAAAAATTTCAGGTACCCCGAAAAAAGGTTCCTACAGCAGCAGTATTGGGGTAGTCGATGATCAGGATGCGTTGAAACGCTCGTCCAACGTCTACATGTTTTATATCGCATTAAAAATGGGGGGAGAGAATCGCTATCCCTTCCCAAATGGAAATAAAGCGTCGTTTAATACAGAAGCTTGGCAGAAAATGCGTAACTATTTCCAGCAATTTGGTTTAGGCGTGAAGACTGGTATTGATTTTCCTTATGAAAGTGTTGGCTTTGAAGGGGATTCGATGAATCGAGCAGGACTTTTAATGGACTTTGCTATTGGGCAGTATGATACGTATACCACGATGCAATTAGCTCAATATGTATCGACGATTGCAAATGATGGCTATCGAGTTCGACCGCATTTTCTAAAGGAAATTCGTGAGCCAAGTAAATCAGATAAGGATCTTGGATCCATCTATCGTAGTGAGAACACGGATATCTTGAACCGTGTTCAGATGGATCAATCCTATATAGATCGTGTGCAGGAAGGTTTTCGGAGAGTGTTCCAGGAGCCAGGAGGAACTGGTTATAAATACTACCATAGTAAAGATTATAATGCTGTAGGAAAGACTGGTACGGCGCAAAATGAAGTGTATAAAGATGGCAAAAAGTTAGCGGAGACAGAAAATCTATCTCTTGTCGGTTATGCACCATATGACGAGCCAGAGATCGCATTTGCAATTATAGCACCAGATACAGGCAAGGGTAACTCCTATAAGATTAATCATATGATTGGAACTCGGATTTTAGATGCATATTTTGATTTGAAGGAAGAGCGAGACAAAGAAAAGAATGAAGAAAAAGAATAAAGTATTACGAAAAGTACAAGTCTCCGTAGACTTGTACTTTTTACACTCTAGGAAATTAGAGGAAATTAACAGTCCATATGTATAAATGTGGGCATGTTGTGCGGTGTCCAGCTCCAACGCTGAGAAACGGTGGCGACTTCACGAATCGCCTTACGATATAAAGTCATCATCTGTTCGTAAGCTTACCGTGATTCCTTTATCTCCGTTGAATCGCTCCATTCGCTACGTTTTTAAATGGGCGCTTGCGTTTTGTTCTCCCGCATATAACTGTCAGTAAGCCCCTAGTTTAAGCAATAAAGTAAACCCAATATGGATAAGTCGTGGATCTATTGCTAGTACATGTCCGATTGGTTCAAAGGCCATTAGGTCAGACCCTTGTGGTACTAGCAATCAGTGGGGGATAAAACAAAAATCCCAAACTGATTGAAGTTTCACTTTATAAAATTTTACATGTAATTAACATTAAATCAATAGCCATTTCATACCTGTCTGTTAAAGTATAGATAAGCAATAGCTAGATTAGATAGGAGGGAAAAGCCAGATGAATACACGTGGACAATTTCATCATGAAATAGAGGAGATTAATCAAGATATCATACAAGTGGCTAAATTAACAGAAAAAGCGTTGAATAATGCCCTGAATTCCTTATATGAACAAGATATAACCTTAGCAAACCAAGTAATTGAAGATGATAAAGAAATAGATAAAAAGGAAATAGATATTAATGATAAAGTTATCTTACTTATCGCCAAACAACAGCCAGTAGCAACGGATCTTAGAAGATTAATTACCGCATTAAAAATTGTGACGGATTTAGAACGAATGGCTGATAACGCGAAAAATATTGCCCGTTCAGCAATTCGTTTAGGAGAAAACGGGGAGACATTATTACCACACGGTTTAGCAAACATGCAAACATATATCATAGAAATGTTGCAGATAGCAATGGAGTCATTTTCCAATGAAGATATCATCTTAGCGGCACAATTATCAGAAATGGATGATAGGGTAGATAAACAGAACAAATTAATCATTAGTGAGCTTCTAGGAGAAACTGCTACAAAACCAGATAAAATTCAATATATTATGCAAGTTGCCTTTTGTGCACGATATTTAGAAAGGTATGCTGATCATATTACCAACATTGGTGAAAGCATTTTATATTTAGTTAAAGGAGAGAATTTTAATTTAAATTAAAAGAGGCTGGTACAAAACATAACTTCTTTACTCAAAATACGAATAATCATATTATCAATAGGAGATCATCGCCGCACCGTGAAACTATACTCGTTTTCCGCGGGCACGGCCTCAGCTAACTTGGTAAAGAAAAACACGTTACCAAGTGGATCTTCGGACTCGTGCTGTTCCCGCCGGAGTCTCGCTTATTTCAGGTGCTAAATGAATGATTCTGATCAATAAACGAACGATAATTAGTTTCCAACCAATCATCGTTCGTTTTTAATTGCTTCTTCATTCTTTTGTCTCAGTCTCTTTTTAAATACGTTAGTGGCTAATCGAGAATGTTAGTTAGCCACTTATTTAATCGTGCATTCCTTACTATTATTTAGTGATTGCCTCTGCTATTTGATATGGACCCATATCTGTATTTAATTTATACTTACCGATTTGCACGCGTTGACTATAGTCATTTTCTTCTAAGTAATCGCTAAATTCAGAAGCATCTTTAATTAATTTGTTCTCTTCTAATAAGGAACTTATTTCAGATGAGGCCATCCCTTCTTTTATATGTAAGGTATACGTTTTGGGACCTTCCTCTTTTTCCGGTGATTCCTTTGCTTGTTCTTTCTTCTGTTCTTGATTTTCTTCTTTGGTGTTTTCTTTTTCAGCTTTCTCCGTATTATTGGAATCTTGTTTTTTAGCTGCATCTTCTTGCTCTGTAGTCTTAGCAGATTGATCATTTTGTGTAGTAGTAGAAGTATTTTCATTCGGTGGAGTTTTCGCAGCTTTTTCTGGATTATCATTGACAGATAAAGCAACGTACTCTGAATTGGATAAGACATGATATCCTTTATCTTTGACTAGAGAAATCAATTCTTTCTCAGAAATACCTTCAACAGTCTTTGTATCGCCCTTAAATAATAGATAAGTGGCTAACATAATAATCCCTGCTGTAAGAAGACCAATTGCAAATACTCGTACAGGTTGTTTCATTGTTTTCTCCTTTAATCCCTTTATTTATTTTCCAAATCTTGTGCGAACTCTTCTGTAAGCAATTCCTCTTCCAGGATTTTTATTTTCTTTTTCATTTGATATGTATCCTGCATCGTAGTAATGGAGAACTGCTCTAATTGACTCTCTACTTCTTCCATACGATCATTTAAGAAATAGGACAATGTTAGTAGAACTAGTCCAATCACAATGATGGTAATGATTGCATAGACCATGTAAATACCTCCTTCTTATTCATTATTAGTTATAACATAAATGAGTAGCTAAAAGCCATTACCAATTAAATTTTTTCGACAAAATTAATAGAATAGTCCCGATTTTTGCTGAATTAAAGCAGATTAACAGGTCCTAAGAAATGAAAATAGAAATGGAAATGTGAGTACAACGACCTGGTGTATAATTTGCTGTTTAAACGATTACACTACTTATTACGTGATAATAAAGAATTTTGGAAGGAGTTACAGCAATGGGTGAATTCAGTCATTTTCGATTTGGCCAAAAAGCACCAAATAATGGTGTATATATCGAAATCGGTGAAACGGGGAGCAGTGTCACGGATCCTAAAATAATAAAATTAAAAGCGGGAGAAAAATTCCCGCAAACAACAAATCATAATCGAGTTTGGACATATGATAAAAACTAGAAGAAATAAGTGAGATACCTCCTGATTTTGGATTTCGGGAGGTATTTTTACATGAATAAAAGCATTTCATTAAGTGCATCTATGAAAAAAGAAGAAAGAAATGAATTTTTAATATAAAGAAAATCCGAATATATAAAGTAATATTCGGGAAGTCATTCGAAATTTCTTCGTTCACTTTTTGGAGAAATAGAATGGGACGGATTGCTCGTTTATCTTTGTAAGTTAAGAAAGTATAAATTCAGTGCAATGACTGCGTTAAGCCAAGTAGTTATTTTGAAATGTTTGATGTATATTGGCAATGCTCCGAC
>NZ_BAAACY010000157.1:0-507 GCF_039521925.1 Virgibacillus salarius
TTTCAAAATAACTACTTGGCTTAACGCAGTCATTGCACTGATTTTATACTTTCTTAACTTATAAAAAAGGCATTCACCAATCAACTGGTGAGTGCCTTCTCTATCTCTGTACGCAAAATGGATACCTTCTAAACAAGGTAAAGTAACCACAGCAAAACAAAATCGACATGAACCAAATGATTCTGTCACTATATGTAGAAATCAAAAACTTTATTAAGATGAAAATACAGCTTTCACTATTCATAAAGCTTAGAGCGTATTCCAGATGAATGAAGTGTTGAAGTGTTTACTTGATGCTTACGAGAAACAGGTTGTTCTGCTTATCATCCACGATGAAAGTGGTTTTAATGTAGGCCCACCTTCGAATTTTTTAGCGATAATTTAAGCTTCACTTGTATGTCTGTGAGAGCTAGGAAAATGAGCTAAGGTTTGCATTTAGGGGCTGGGACATAACTAGCCCTTATGAAGTTAAAAAAGATTCCAGTTATCAAAAAATGATAGCTGGAA
>NZ_BAAACY010000158.1:0-4410 GCF_039521925.1 Virgibacillus salarius
CATCAAACATTTCAAAATAACTACTTGGCTTAACGCAGTCATTGCACTGATTTTATACTTTCTTAACTTATAAAAAAGAAGCCGAATCCAGATATACTGGTTTCGGCTTCTTTTTTGTCCTAGTAATACATGAGTAGCCCATGTACTCCTATATTTTACAAATTTCTAATACAAAGTACAAGATAAAATCGATTGCTTTAGCTCGACGTCACAAAATGTTCACTTTTAAATGTTAGCATAAGGAAGTATTCTTAACAATTATTGAATGATTGTAAGAAGTAAAGACTTCGCCGTTTTCCACTTCAATACATCAAGTTTATCACGCTCTGTCCATTAGCAATGGATGTCAACATCCAACCCTTGTACTCTTTTGAAATCACTAAATAAAGTGATACTTTACTGAAACAAATACGTACAAAAGCTTCATTCGCCACGTCCTGTGGCAACGCCTTTGTGACCTACTTCCATGTAGGCCGAACCAATCGGACATTTACTGGCAGTTGATCCCACACTTAACCATATTGGTTTTTCTTCATTGCTTGAGGTGGAGCTTACTGCCAGTTATATGCGGGATAACAGATTTACGCTTATAAGTAAAAACCTTCTAGGTTGGGTAGATTGCCAAGCTAGAAGGTTTTTTTCTTATTTTGGAAGTGAATCTTTCAATTCATCTTTGGAATTTTTCCACATGTCTGAATCAAATTCAACCAAGAAATCCTTTAATAATTTCTTAGAATGCTCATCCATATGGTCTACGATAACTTTACCTTTTAACGACTTTTCCATATGTGTAACATGCTCAGGCATGGATTTGTAGGCTCGTTTAATCGAACGGTCAACGCGTAGCTCACTACCTGCTACACCAGAATAATACGGTCCATTTTCACCTTGATCAACATTCACCCATACAATCCAATATAATTTACCATTGGGTACCTCGTTTTTATCATTCAAATATTTTACGCGACGTTCGATATCACTTCTTGCATGCATTGCTGCCATATCAACATAAGCCTTATTTTCATTGGGATCCACAATTACGGAAGACATGTTTTCTAAACTAATCGAACCATATCCGTAACCACCATGTCCATCCGTTGAATCATCCTTAATGATCGTAAAGTTATTTTTTTTCTTATTCGAAGATTGATCGGAACTCATCCCAGAACCCTCCTTCTATGTTTACTGCTTTTTATTGTAGCATAGGTATTACCATGTTGACACCTATCTGTCTCTATTGCTTCAAGCCTTCAATAAAAGCGTGTGCCGCTTGTATTTCTTCATTCGTATATTTTTGCTTTGGTTTCACCGTATGTACCTTTGCAATATTTTCTTCTCTCGATAAGCCATCAAAATATAGCATTGTTGCAACAAGCTCTAAAAATCTAGAGCTTTTCCCCTTCATTGCTTCCACCTGACTGGAAAAATCGGGCATGTCCATTGCAAACTGATGTAAAAATTCTTCCCCATCATTTGTAATTGTATAATGATATTGATAATAATTGCTTTTATCTTCTTTTTCCTCATGAATGAACCCCAAATTACATAATTCCTCTACTCGTAATGTTAGCTCTTCCGAATAGGGACCATAGAAATGAAATTCATACTTTTCTTCAAAAGGCATACCACACTTTTGAAGGATATAAATCATTTTTTGAAGCTTTTTCCTGCCAGTGACTTCATTAGCAACGGAAAAAAACTGCATTAGCTTTGCATGATTAGTTAGCATTCTTTACCTCTCCCTGACCACTAAGAATTTCTTCTACACGTTTCTTCACCGTACTATCTTCTATCTTCTCTATTAAATCAATAGGAAAGTACAATTTGTGATCCGTTCGTTTTTTTCCAGAAATGGATTCAACAATTTCCGACTGTCTAGATAACTCCCTCAACTCACCATTTGGCATAAGCAAATGAATGGGTAACCGCTCCTCCTCTTCCCCTGGGCGATAAAAATCATAGGGTAAATCAGATGAGGAATCGACTACAAGATAATAGTCTGGATCAATTCCTGCATTCATAAATAGGCGATGCAGCTCCATCCATTCATTCATTTGTAGATTCGGGTTAAATTCAATATATTTAAACAACCTTCGATTGGTAAATCGTTCACACAAATCGCTCAAAATGTCATCTTCTTCTTCCTGCCAAAGTTGAAAATAATAGGAAACAATCCCCTCGTCTAATTTCAAATAATCTTGTAGTTTAACATCCCCAGTAAAAAACGAAAGAAAGTGCGTAGGCTCCAGTTTAAATGTATAATTTGGATCTTCATACAATACCTTTGCTCGATGAAGGATTTTCGATAATATGACTTCTGCACTTCTTGTAACAGGATGAAAATAGACTTGCCAGTACATTTGATAACGACTCATAATATAGTCTTCTACCGCATGCATGCCCGTGTACTTAATAACAACTTGATCCTCCATTGGACGCATCACTCGCAGGATTCTCTCCATATCAAAATGTCCATAGCTAACCCCAGTAAAATAGGTATCTCGTTGTAAATAATCCATGCGATCCGCATCAATTTGACTGGAAATTAAACTAACAACTAGCTTATCCTTATAAGTTTTTGCAATAACATCTGACACATCCTGCGCAAATCCTTTTGCTACACGTTCCAATATTGCGTTTACCTTCGTATCACCTAATATAATCTGCTGTGTGAAATATTCGTGATCTAATTTAAATACTTTTTCAAACGAATGGGAGAACGGGCCATGTCCCAAATCATGCAATAACGCAGCACATAAACAAAGAAGACGTTCCTCACTGTTCCAATGTGGTCGTCCTTCGAAGTTAGTTATAATTCTACGAACAATCTCATAAACACCAAGAGAATGATTAAATCGGCTATGCTCAGCACCATGGAAAGTTAAATTCGTTGTACCTAATTGCTTTATTCTACGTAACCGCTGAAATTCCGGTGCTGCAATTAAATCCCATATCACCCTGTCCTTTACATGTACGTACCGATGTACAGGATCTTTAAATACTTTTTCTTCATGTAATTGCTCATCTTTATATGCCATGCATTCCCATCCGTTTCTTTTCGACGATTTCTTTTTATTATATAATAGATAAAGTGAACCTTCAATTAGGTTTTTACTGATTGGTAGGTGAACCAATCGGACATTTACTGGCAGTTTCCACTATTTTCTCTTCATGATATGTACTATAAATTGAAAGGGAATCTTACTGCCAATAGTGGCGGGATAAATAAACGAAAAAAGTAAGAAGCTAAACATACTAATACCTGGAGCATTCGTTTATTATTCAAGTAAATCAAGGAGTAAACTATGAAAAATTGGAAAGATTTGATACAACAAGATACATTTCGTTACATCGACCACTCTACACTAACTACCTTCAATAATGAAGCTTATACAGCCATACATTCGTTTGCGATTGATGATGCCCTGGCTCTTTCAATTAGTCATAGGTTATCACCACCAACTATGCGCTTATGGGTTCATCCAAACACCATTGTACTTGGTATTCCAGATGCAAAGCTGCCTTATATCGATGAAGGTATACAGCTGCTGAAAAGGGCTGGATTTCACGTAGTTGTTCGCAATTCCGGTGGTTTGGCAGTTGCTTTAGATAACGGTGTACTAAATATTTCATTAATCCTTCCTGGAGTAAAAGATCTATCCATTCACGAAGGGTATGAAGCTATGGTCCGTTTTGTTACGTACATGCTTGATGATCTAACAGATCAGATTGAAGCATACGAAATTGTTAATTCCTATTGCCCTGGAGATTATGATTTAAGTATTAATGGGAAAAAATTTGCAGGCATTTCACAACGTCGGGTGAAGGATGGTGTCGCTGTGCAAATTTATTTGGATGTTGAAGGCAATAGCTATAAACGGGCGAAAGTAATTAGAGATTTTTACGATATTAGCAAAAAAGGAGAGAAAACTAAATTCACTTACCCTTCGGTAGATCCTCATGTGATGTCTTCGTTGTCAGACTTATTGAATACACAACTAACCGTGGAGGATATGAAAGTTAGAGCGAAGAAATCCTTAGCAGCTTTCAATAACGAGGTGATTGAACAGCCATTTTCTGATTCGGAACAGGCGGATTACGAAAAGCGTCTCGAACAAATGAAAAAACGAAATGAACGAATTGAATCCACAAGCACCTGAAATGATACATTCTATTATAAAAAACTGAGCAAAATTCGCTCATTCCTTATCACTAAATGCTCAGATCTACGCTTCCTATAGTAGCTATTATGGAATAATAGCTACTGCTTGCTTGACCACCACTCCGGCTGCCCACTTCCCTTTCCATGGGGTTTGTCCTTCCGCTAACTTTTTTAGCAAAACCCGCTCAAAAAAGTGGATCTTCAGGTCAAACATTTCCCACAGGAGTTGAAGTGGCCGGCCTTCGCTA
>NZ_BAAACY010000158.1:4481-9586 GCF_039521925.1 Virgibacillus salarius
CACGGATAGCGATTTTCACTTTACCCATTGTAAAAAAAGTCAACCTATTACTTATGACAAGAATTGTTGCACCTTCTCATAGCGGAGACGAATTACGTAGACTTCTGCGGGATTAGCGCGAGCCGAAAATCCACTTTGCAACGTGTTCTTCTTTGCAAAGTTAGTTGAGGCCGTGCCCGCGGAAAGCGAAGTAATTAGTCGGAGCATTGCCAATATACATCAAACATTTCAAAATAACTACTTGGCTTAACGCAGTCATTGCACTGATTTGATACTTTCTTAACTTAGAACAAAAGCGTGAGCGCCCGATTAGAAACATAGCGACTGGAGCGAGTCAACGGAGATAAAGGATTCATGGAGCTTGCGAGCCAATGATGACTTATCGTATGGCGATTCGTGAAGTCGCCTCTTTTCTGGATGCTGGAGCTGAACGCGGCTCAACACGCCCCCTATTTAGCCACATGGCTAATTTTATTTTTTCCTAGATCACCAAAAAAACGAAAGATAATTAACCTACACTAATTATCTTTCGTTTTTTATTACTTTTGTCTAAGCCTCCATAGCAGATAACTGGAATATACTTTCTTTCCACGGAAAACAAATTTCAGCCTCTCCTCAGCATAACACTCACTGTGAATCTGTAAACCGTTTCTCCTTCCGTAGTCTGTATATTCAAGTTTTTCATCTAAAAAGGTTTCCGAAACAATCCCTTTCATTATTCTGCTTGAGCAGCAGTAATTAATGCTAAATTATAAACGTCCTCTGCACTACAGCCTCGTGACAGATCATTTACAGGTTTGTTCAAACCTTGTAAGATCGGACCAACTGCTTCAAATTCACCTAAGCGTTGGGCAATCTTATAGCCGATATTTCCAGCTTCAAGACTTGGAAATACAAAGACATTAGCATCACCCTGAAGTTCAGCATTCGGTGCTTTTTTCTTTGCTACACTTGGAACGAATGCTGCATCGAATTGAAACTCTCCATCAATAGTTAAGGAAGGATTCTTTTCCTTTGCAATGTTTAGAGCTTCAACAACTTTTTCCGTTTCCTCTGACTTAGCTGAACCTTTAGTAGAAAAACTAAGCATAGCTACACGTGGCTCCACGCCAAATAATTCTGCAGTTACCGCACTTTCCACTGCGATCTCAGCAAGATCTTGACTATTTGGAGCTATATTAATGGCACAATCAGCAAATACATATTTCTCCTGTCCTCGCACCATAATGAATACACCTGATGTTTTTTGGACACCTGCTTTTGTCTTAATAATTTGTAATGCAGGTCTAACTGTATCGGCAGTTGAATGCGCAGCACCACTTACGAGTCCATCTGCTTGATTCATGTAAACAAGCATTGTCCCAAAGTAATTCTCATCTAGTAGAATTTTTTCCGCGTCCTCTTTGGAAACTTTACCTTTACGACGTTCCACAAACGTCTCCACCATCAAATCAAATTCTGGAAATTCAACTGGATCCATCAATTTACAACGAGATACATCTACTCCAATGTCCTCTCCCTTTTGTTTAATAACCGTTTTATCACCAATTAATATTGGTGTTAGGATGTCAGCTGCTGCCAACTGACTAGCTGCTGTCAATATACGTTCATCTGTCCCTTCTGGAAACACGATAGATTTATTTTGGTTAGAAACCTTTTCTTTCACTTGCTCAAATAATTGACTCACTTTTATAAAACCTCCTAAATGGATATAGTTAAATAGTAGATGATTTTTTACATAAATTAAAGCAATTCCTATCTAGCTTTATACGTTTTTTGACAGTCTTATGACAATATAGCGAACGATGACGAATTGATATGTTTACGTCATGAATATACTGCCCAAATTATGCTATAGTAAAAACAGATCGTAAATAAATTAAAAGGTGCTCGTCATAACCTTACACACATAGTTAAAGGAGAGATAAATATGGTAGAAGCAGTGGAAACGATGGACGGCTGGTATAGCCTCCATGATTTTCGTACAGTAGATTGGACTTCCTGGAAACTTGCTACAGAAGATGAGCGTAAGGAAGCAATTGACAGCCTTCAACATTTACTTGTTAAATGGGATAAAGTTGAAGATGGGAAAGATGGAAGTCATGCCCTTTATAATATAGTAGGGCAAAAAGCAGATCTTATGTTTATGTTCCTTCGTCCTACAACAAATGAATTAGCTACCATTGAAACAGAATTGAATAAATCAAAAATGGGTGAGTTTTTAATACCTGCTCATTCCTATGTTTCGATTGTAGAACTTTCAAAATACCGACCGTATAAAGAAGAGCATCCGGAAGAAATACCAGAAATAGCCGCAAGGTTAAAACCAATCTTACCAAAATGGGAGCATGTATGCTTTTATCCGATGGATCGGCGACGCCATGGTGATGAAAACTGGTACACGCTTGAAAAAGATGTGCGAGGTAAACTGTTATACGAACATAGCATGACTGGCAGAAAATATGCGGGTAAAGTCTCACAAATTATAACTGGTTCCATTGGTCTTGATGACTGGGAATGGGGAGTTACTTTATTTGCTCATGACCCATTGCAATTTAAGAAAATTGTCTATGAAATGCGTTTTGATGAAGTAAGTTCTAAATACGGAGAATTTGGTGAATTCTTTGTAGGAAACCATCTTCCAAATGAAGCAATAGCAACATATTTGGAAATATAAGCCTCCTACTTAGCGAATTAAAAGATGTCCATGAATTGGGCATCTTTTTTATAGTCTAGGAAATTATAAAATTTAAGCCTATGGGTAAATATGGGGTCGACTCGTAATCACAGCGTGATTCCTTTATCTCCGTTGACTCGCTTCAGTCGCTATGTTTCTAATCGGGCACTTGCGCTTTTGTTCTTTTCCTTTAACAAAGCAAACGTAACATTTGATTTTATAACATATTTTCAATGCCTGCCACATACATATACTAATGCAACCAGAATGGACAGAAATGAGGAATGCAAATGGCTCTTGTCGCACATACAGATAATGATGTGGCGTTGTTAGCAAGATTAATGCGTGCGGAAGCGGAGGGGGACGGGGAGTTAGGAATGCTTATGGTAGGTAATACAGGTATTAATCGTGTCATTTCTAATTGTCTTGATTTTACAGAAATTCGAACGATTAATGATATGGTATTCCAAAGCCCTGGTGGGTTTGAAGCGACACAAAAAGGTTACTTTTACCAGCGAGCACGCGAAGCTGATAAACGGTTAGCTCGTAGAGTCATTCAGGGAGAACGACAGCATCCAGCAACAAATTCGTTATGGTTCTTTATGCCCGCTGGAGATTGTCCTGCTCAATGGTATGGTCAATGGAATGTAGGAAGATTCAAGTCTCATTGCTTCTATGCACCTACCGCCTCTGAATGTCCTTCCGTTTTCCGATAGTGAGGCATTAATATTTACTAATAGGAGGGTTTTACATGAGTGAAAACCAGGAAAATAACAATCAGCAAGCAGGAAACGGATATCAACCTTATCCGTATTACTATTATCCACCTTCATCTCCAGCTTATTATCCAAGTTATAATATGAGACAATACCCACCAACACAACAACAGACACAGCAACCATATCCTACGACCAGTAATCAGGGAATGCTTCCCATGCAGGAATCATACATCGAAAATATTCTTCGTTTAAACCGAGGAAAAGAAGCTACTGTTTATATGACTTTTGAAAATAATGACCAGTGGAATGCAAAAGTTTTCAAAGGGATCATTGAAGGTGCAGGCAGAGATCACATTATTCTAAGTGATCCGCAAACGGGTAAACGCTACCTCTTGCTGATGGTTTATTTAGACTATGTAACCTTTGATGAAGAACTAAATTACGCGTATCCATATGCAAATACCTCATACTCACCACGTTAAAAATCAAAATACGATCTAATAGAAAAGGGATGACACAACTTCCTTTGTGTTATCCCTTTAGCTATTAGATGTTTAGCAGTAAACAGAAAGGATGGATTCCATGAAGCATCCTTATGAAAAATTTATATTAGTCGAACTTATTACATTAGCTTGTGCCGCTGTAATCGGATTAATTGCACTTATAAAAGGCTATTTATTCTTAATTCTTTTCTGTCTTTTCCTTATTTCCATTAGTCTCGTATGTGATGGAATGATGGAATGGAACTTATACAAATCCATTCAAGCATTAAAGCAAGTGGCTCGTGCAGTACTTATCGTATTATTTTCTATCTATTTCCTATTTCAACTATAAACTATCGTATATAAAGCTATAAATGTTTTACAGCGAATGTACCCAATAGCACCCAGCCAATCAAAAATGCTACACCACCGAGCGGTGTGATCATTGCAAAGGTTTTAATTGCAGTTGTCGAATAAATATACAAACTTCCCGAAAACAGAATGATACCGATAAAGAACATCCAGCCTGCCCAAATAATACTAGCAGGATCAGCCTTCATCATTAATAATCCTGTTACTAATAATGCCATAGTGTGAAACATTTGATAATTTACTGCTTTTTCCCAGGTAGATAAAGCTTTTTCTGAAAGTCTTCCTTCTAAACCATGGGCACCAAACGCTCCCAACGCTACTGCTAAAAACCCATTAATCATGCCTAATACTAAAAATAGCTTCACGATTTACACCTCTTTATTAAAAATCAAAAATTGAATCCCCATTTGCTTCATCGTGTTCATTACCCGAGCTTGGTTTTGATGGTCTATGTAGTTTCGCATCATTATCACCAAGCATCGCCTTCATCTCTAAGGGAGAAATACCATTAACCTTAGCCCTAACTTGATCTTTTGCACTATCCTCAAGGAACAAATCACATAATAAACGAACATGACGAATATGCTTCACCAACTCTTCAGTGTTATTATCTTGATCTTTTGCTTCGTTTAGTTCATTTATCATTTTTTGTATGATTGTGGTATTTGCCACTGCCATTCATCTTGCTCCTTTCTTTTCTACCTCTTTTCATTATAAAAGCTGTGCTTCAGTAAAACAAACGTTTATTTGCATCATTCTCTCTTCATAAATCACTTTCTATAACAATAAGAAAAACGGAGCAAAATTCGCTCAGTCCTTATCACTAAATGCTCAGATTTACGCTTCCTCTAGTAG
>NZ_BAAACY010000159.1:0-1706 GCF_039521925.1 Virgibacillus salarius
TGCCCGCCGAAAGCGAAGTAATTAGTCGGAGCATTGCCAATAGACATCAAACATTTCAAAATAACTACTTGGCTTAACACAGTCATTGCACTGATTTTATACTTTCTTAACTTAGAACAAAAACTCCCACGCTTCAAGCGTAGGAGGCACAATAATTTAATGTGTTGGAAAGAAAATCATCTGGATTACAAAAATAATCCCAAATACATATAATATCCAATGAACATCCTTTCCTCTTCCGTTTACTAATTTCAATAATGGATACGTAATAAAACCAATGGAAATTCCCGTAGCGATACTGGATGTTAATGGCATGGATAGGATGATCGCAAAGGCTGGAAATGCTTCGTCAAATGTTTTCCAGTTAATTTTAGCTAATCCTTCCATCATAAAACAACCTACAATAATTAAAACAGGCGAGGTAATTGCTGGTAAATTTGCAACTGCACCTATAATAGGTGTAAAGAAAATAGATAGTGCAAATAGCAAAGCAATTACTAATGATGTTAGTCCAGTTCTACCACCAGCAGCTACACCTGAAGTAGACTCAATATAAGCTGTTGAAGGGCTTGTACCGAACATGGAACCTACTGTTGTAGCGGTTGCATCCGATAACAAGGCTGACTTTGCTCGTGGCATATTGCCGTTTTTCATAAAACCTGCTTGTTCTGCCACTCCAATCATGGTTCCAGTCGTATCAAATATGGTAACGAGTAGAAAAGCAAAAACGATCGTATAGAGACCTTGACTAAAGACACTGCCTATATCCAAGTCAAAAAACACAGGCATTGGTGGGGCTGATACATAGCCTTCTGAAAAGGATAATTGTCCTGTGAACAAAGCAATAATCGTCGTTATGAGCATACCAATAAATAAAGCACCCTTTATGTTCCAGACAAATAAAATTAAAGTAATAAATAAACCTACTAAAGTTAAAGTAGTCATCGGGTTATGTAAGTCTCCCAATCCAACAATATTTGCTTCATTTGGTGCGACGATACCGGCCATTCTCAAGCCATTAAAGGCGATAAATAGTCCAATCCCTGAGGTAATTCCATATTTTAAGGATGCAGGAATTGCTTTTATTAATGTCTCTCGAAGTGTCGTCAAACTCAAGAGAACAAAGATGATACCAGCAACAAATACAGTGCCAAATATCGCCTGATAAGTTAAGCCTTCTGATGCTACAACAGATGCAAAATATGCATTTAATCCCATACCTGGTGCTATTGCAATTGGATAATTCGCAAAGAAAGCCATGCATAGTGTACCTACAACTGCAGAGATAACCGTAGCCATAAACACTTGATCAAAGGGTACTCCTGCCGCTGAGAGAATTGCGGGGTTAACCACAACAATATAGACCATTGTAAGAAATGTTGTTAGGCCTGCAATCACCTCTGTTTGGATATTTGTGTTATTTTTCGTTAATTTAAAGATCTTATCCAAGACAAACACCTTGCTTTCCGAATATAATAAAACAACATTGACTATAATATTCGTTTTTAACTAATTATGCAAGAAAAATTGCTTCCTTTCTATACTTCCTCCATTTTTATCGATTCATCCATCGTATTGTAACGTACTTTATTTCATTTTCAAGATTTACATACTACTAATTATGGTGCTTTCGTCCAATAAACATAAGAAAAACGGAGCAAAATTCGCTCAGTCCTTATCACTACATGCTCAGATTTACGCTTCCT
>NZ_BAAACY010000160.1:0-6315 GCF_039521925.1 Virgibacillus salarius
CCTGTACTATACCAAGGGGGCTCTTTTTTGTTCAACCCTCAAATTTCTTCATTACAGGAATGCTCCTATTCTTTCAGTTAACAGCTTTATTAGGCTTAAATAGTGATAATTATTGTTTCACCTGCTTTACTGCTTGCTTCTTTCGTGAATGTAAAATGTTTATCTAGTTCTTTGCTATTCGTAATTATAATTGGTGTGATGATATCCGCTGCATGCTGTTTGATATAATCTAAATCAACCTCCAATAGCGGTTGGCCGACTTTTACGGTATCTCCGGTGTTCACCTGTACCTTGAAGCCTTCACCTTTTAAACCTACCGTTTCTAATCCGACATGGATTAAGATTTCTGTACCATCATCGGCAAGTAATCCAATCGCATGTTTTGTTTCAGGTATTTGTACCACTTTTCCATTGACAGGTGAAATGACGTTACCATCTTGAGGTATAATTGCTATCCCTTCGCCCATCATTTTTTGACTAAATACTGGATCAGGAACCTTCTCTAAAGCAACATTTTTACCATTTATTGGAGCGAAAATTTGTTGTTCGTTTGATTTTTTAAACATTTTTTTAAACATAAACAGTACACCTTTCTGTTTGATTCTCATGTTTGATAGATATTTTTATAAAAAGGGAGCAGGTAAGTAAACCTTAGTCTGTCCTAAAATCAAGAATACATCATGTGTTTTTCAATTTAAAAAGGCATGGCAGTATACAGAGAACCTAAGGTTGCTCTATCATACCACCATGCCTGATCGTATCAGTAACATGTGATGCATATTTATTTGTTAAGCATATAGTAACATTATCCTATTTAAAAAGCAACTTCAAGTTGTTGTATGACTTTTTGTTTTTATCTTAGGAAAAATGTGCTTTTGCTTTTTTAGGTATGTCATTATGGCTGACTTCTTCCCATGTTTCAATATACTTCCCTTTTGCATAAACGCGTAAGTATGCATCTTTTTGTAGTTCACCACTAGCATAGAAAGTAACTTGTTTTTGCTTCCCCTTCGCATTATATCCGATCAATGTATAATCATAACCTCCTGGACTTTTTGCATGTCCATCTTTATTTACTTGTACATAGATTTCTTCTTTGGGTACTAGTGGATTAAAGCGATCTGTAATTTCATTCGAAAATAAGAGCATGATGGCTAATCCAGTCACAATAATTGTACTAATAAATATGATTATAAAAAATAATTTTTTCATTTTAGTGCATCCTCTCCATTCCTGTTGACTAAATACTATCACGAAGAGCTGTTCTTCTTCGTTGGATCTACCTTACAAGCAGCTTACAGTTTTGAAAGGTAGGGGAAGAGCATAGTCGATACATTAGTTTTTTATGATTGCACGAATTAATTGGAATATGTTAATGGTTTGGTCGTATAGTAATCGTTGTGCTTGCTCCATACTTTCCTCAACAGACAATGGTCGATTAACGATCGAAAAACAACCATGGAATTGCTTACGCAGCGCCGTGAGGTCTCCTGATAGTGCTCCAGAAATTAATAGCGCAGGGACGTGCAACGTATTCGCTAGCTCGACAATATAACCTGGAGCTTTTCCGGATAATGTTTGTTCATCACTCTGCCCCTCACCAGTAATTATGAAATCGGCCAGTTTCATTGCTTGATGTAATTGTGTAGCCTCAGCAATAAGGGCTGCCCCAGAAGTTAGTCTTGCACCAATTGTTAATAGAGCGAAACCTAGTCCACCAGCGGCCCCTGAACCTCTGTTATTAGAGAAATCCTTACCTCGGTTCACTGCAAGCAAGGATGCATAAGCTGCAAGTGCTTCGTCAAATAGAGTCACCTGCTGTTCAGTAGCACCCTTTTGTGGGCCGTAAATGGAACTCGCACCCTGCTGACCGATTAATGGATTATCGACATCACAAGCCACATGGATTGTAACCTCCTCTAATCTAGGGTCGATGTCCGCAAATGATATATGATCAATGTCTAAAAGGTCTTTTCCAAACACGTCAGCTTGACTACCATCTTGCTTCCATGCTTTCATGCCTAAAGCTTGCAAACAACCAAGCCCACCATCGTTTGTTGCACTTCCTCCTAGGCCGATAATAAGGGAGCTACATCCGCGATCGAGTGCATCCTTTATCACTTCACCAAGTCCGAAAGAGGTGGTGTTCTCTGGATTTCTTTTAGGCTTTGGAACTTGAACAAGACCAGCAATATTGGCAATTTCAATAATAGCTGTATGGTCTTGGAGGATGGCGTAATAGGTATGGATGGTTTCACCTAAAGGACCTGTACAGGTTACGTTTATTTTTTGTCCAGTTGTAGAAGCAAGAATGACGTCAACTGTACCTTCACCACCGTCTGCCATTGGCTTTAGTGTAACGGTAGCCTCGTTATCAATAGATAGGATAGCCTGCTTCATAATTGTTGCTGCTTCTAACGATGTTAAGCTTCCTTTGAAAGAGTCAGGAGCAAGTAGAATGTGCATGATATCCTCCTTTATAAGGTAGCATAATTCGGTGCCTTACCAAACAAGCCGACTCTGTTTGCTAGACAAGCTGCTAAGGCTATGTGCTATTAAAAATTGTGCAGCATAATAGGTTGTCATAATAAGTATATGTGAATAGGCAACTGGTGATATAAACATATTCCAAGACAGGATGGAATCAGATATAACAAATAAGATACTACCTGCAATCGCAAATCGGTTCCCAGTCATTATTGCGAGCCAAGCCATAAAGGAAATGGCTACAATATAAAAAATGACAGGGATAATGAGCGATTGATTTCCTGAGGTAATGATTGCATGAATTAATGCATTTCCCATGAATAATCCATAGATAATTAGCGGGATGATGCTAGCAGCTCGAATAATGGAAAATTTCCATTGTAAAGAAAAACCAGCTAAATAGAATAGATGTCCGATTAAAAATGCAGTAAGGCCAACGACAAACCATTGTAAGGTTCCGTCTCCGATTGAACAAAAAATGAGACCGATAAGAATAAGCCAATGTGTTTTTGTTTGCTGACGAGGCATTTGTTTTAACGCATATATAATGATTAAAATCATGGGAATCAATTTAAAGAAAAGCTTAAAGTTCTCTGGTTCAGAAGGAATGATAAAGATATACAGTATACTCATGATAAAAATCAGGATGGGTAATTGATTTGCATACATACGATCACCAACTTTTCTTAGAAATGCGTTTTCGCTACTTTAAAAATACCATATTAACCCAGCAATTCCGAGGAAAACTAAACCAATACTGCCACAATAGAGCCCAATTTTTGTACGGAACGCATAATGTTCTCTTGTTTCTGAATGGTAATTAGCTCGTTGCTGCTGTCCGCTCGTAAAAACTCCTAAGAAGATTCCTGAAATAACTATTCCTACTAAGCCAATTCCAGCTAGAATTGTAAGCATAGGATTAACCGCCCTTCGTTTTGTTCTTTGTGAAGCTAATGTATTCGATTATTCTCAAATGGGGTATTACTCCTAGCTGTTTTTTTCCAGATAGTTATCTGAAGTCTTTCCGATTACTGCTTTGAAATCTTGGATGAAATGGGATTGATCAAAATAACTAAGATTCATGGAAGAGTAACCTAAGTGATGGTCCATTTCGCCATTTGACATCGTCTCAAACATAAGCTCAAATATGTTTTTTAATGCATTTGCATATCTTTTACCGTTTAGGTTGATACTGTTTCATAATCTTGTTAGCTAATTTTAAGTTAGGATTTCTTTTAGGTTTACCCATTTAAAACACTCCTTTACCTTTATAGTTATTATTCTACCAAATAAAAAATTGTGTAAATAAGAAACCGTACGCATTTCTTACTTACACAGTTAACATTACACTCCCATTGTAAAAGCTCTTCTTTACTGTTTTACTTCTTTGACAACGATCGCTTGAGTTACTTTGGTATTCTTGCAATCTTCAAAAGTAGCTGCGTCTACAAATCCTAACTTTATTGCTGCTTCAAGCTTCTCTGTATCCGGTCGTTTCTCTGTAATAATAAAATCACTCAAATTTAAGTCGTCTAGTTTTTGCACAGTTACTTCAGGCATATAATTGCTAGAGGAACGGATTTGGCGATGTACCTGATAGTCACCACGTATAATTTCTCCTTTACGTTCTTTACCAATGGATCCATCAAGAAATTGGTGGAACTTCTTCTTTAATTGATGTAACTCTTGTTCGATTTCTTTTTTCTGGTCGTGTAAAACATAAAAACGTTTAATCTCTTCTTCTGTAACTCCTATCGCCTCATTCATTATTAGCCCCCACCTTACATTCATTTGTTTCGATTCTTTTCTGAGAAAGATGAACATGTTCTCAGCTAAATAGAGTTTTCATTTATACCTATGAATGCTTCTAGTCATTCATGACTAAAACAATAAATTGAAACTTTAATCAGTTATATGTGGGATAAAATAACCGTTAACGAGGTAGTTATTGGAGAAGCATAGATGAACTTATCAGGGTCCTACATTGATTTGAATGAAACGTTTGTATTTTCTACTTAATATTTTGCTTATTTGAAGTATTTTTTGTTTCCTTTCTTCGTTCATTCTATTAAACTAATTACGTGGTAAATTATTCCTACGTGAATTTAATAGAAGTGAGGTACGATTTGTGAAACATACTCTAGATGCTGCTAACACAAATTCCTTAAATATTTTTGACGTGCTTAACTGTTTTTATCAAAAAGATGTCATCGCTAATATGTTTGCTACTTTTATCAACTACTCCTCAGAATTTGCACTTCAATTTCTCCGAGATTTCAGTACATTACATGTTGAGATAAACGCTAACACCGAAGTACGAGCTCGTTCGAGAATGGCACTCGGAAAAAGTATGGGTATCATTGATCTTGTGCTTTTAGTAGTAGAAGATAATCAGATTAACCATATTGTCGTTATTGAAAATATACTAAACCCTGATGAAAATGGTAAACATACAGAAAGCCTTCAAACGGATACCGCTTTAGAAAACCTTTGTACGAAGCTTGGTGTTGCTCATACTACTGTTTTCGTGGATTATGTCATTTTAACGTTAGACCCTTTTGGTAAGGACCAAGTTAAAAATATTCATATCGTTGATTATCGAACTTTTTTACAGGATATATGGGCTAACTTGTTTACAAACGAATCACTGAAGCAGCTATTTCTTAACTTTCAGGAGATGCTTGAACGCTTCTATTATGTGGCTGATATGAGTCTGGAAGAGCATGCTATTACAATATTGGCAAATCCGGATCTGGATGAGCAACAGCGTCATTTATTGTTTAAAAAATTAATTTGTCAAATAAACGTTGCTGAACAAGATGTAATTGAAATGGATGCTTTGCAGGGAGCGGAAGAATTTAAGGCGATTGCACGAATTGCAAAACCAGAATGGGTAATTGAATATGGTCATGTATACCTTGAATGTGTGCTTGATTTGTTACATCCTTTTGAGCAAAATGGAGAAATTGCTTTTTTAATCTATGTGTACTATCAAGCGAATTCTAAGCGGAAGTTTCCAGAAGTTAATGAGATACGCGATTGGATGCATCAGTTGGTAAGTGAGGAGAAAGAAATCTTACCGCAAATGCATGTGGGTAAGCTTCATACAAGTCATGCTGTTGTTCAAATCAGCTTTGCAGATATACACACATTTAATGATTTGAAGGATTTACTTGAATATAGCATGGAATGGTTAACCCCAATCATAGTGAAAACGTTTGGAAAGGTATCCGAAAAAAACGTTATTCATAGAAATTAATATTTGCTAAGCGAGACGGAGACAAAAGAATGAAGAAACAATAAAAACGAATGATAATTGGTTTGAATTAATTATCGTTCGTTTTTTGATCAGAATCATTCATTTAGCACCTGAAATAAGCGAGACTCCGGCGGGAACTGCACGAGTCCGAAGATCCACGTGGTAACGTGTTCTTACCGAGTTAACTGAGGCCGTTCCCCATAGCCGTCAAGCTAAGAAAAAAGTAGTATGGTGCAATGAAAATATAAACATATTTTTCCAGTTTAGTCCGTATTCTTTTATGGGTACTTGTTTTCTTTTTTACACTGTTACTTACGCGGCACGGAAATGTACTTTATACGCAATGTTTAAGACATCAAAAGGACTTTTATGCTGACAACGATGATCTTTCCTTCCATGCCGGTATATGTTCTGGTAAATATTATCGATGAGAGCTTTCAAAGAAGAAAGGTGATAGAGTGAATACCCCTTCGTCTCTACTATTGCGTTTCTCGCATGATTGATACATTTGTACTCACTTCCTTCTAGTTGATACCTTTCGTAAAGGCAGTAACGGCACTGAAAAGCAA
>NZ_BAAACY010000161.1:0-38035 GCF_039521925.1 Virgibacillus salarius
CTCAAAAAAAGTGGTACTTACCAAATTATTGGCGAGTACCACTTTTTATTTTACTGGGTTTTGTCCCAGCTCCTTTTTCCACATTATGGAGATGCTCTAATATAACATGCATACCTAATCCTAAATAAGAAGTACTGGAAATGACCATTTTAAGTAGCTGGGTAGGTTCGAGCAAATATCGAATAGCAGGACTTTGGACTAATTTCAATAAACCATTCGGGAACTGATGAAATTTTCATGACTCCCTTAATTGCTATAGGTGTTTAAGTATAAAATGAAACTTCATTCAGTGAGTTTTTCCATCCCCCACTGTATGTTAGTACCACAAGGGCATGACCTAAAGGTCTTTGAACCAATCGGTCTGTTACCGGCTGTTAAATCTCTCACTTAGAAATGTAGTGTTTCCTTATTTCTTGAGGTGGAAGTCTTACAGCAAGTTACACTGCAATAAAATAAGTACCCATGTATCCATTGCTTTTCCAACTAAAAAGGTTTCTTAAATGACACAGCAAAAAAAGATTCATAAATATTACCCTAACTAAGAAATTGCATAAATGCCTATACTCAAACTAAGCAACATTATTAATCTAAAGACAAGCAACGATACATAAATTGAACATTCCAGCAGCAACCAATAGATAAATACCACTTTTCAAAATGTGCCATAAAATATAAAGAGCCAAAAACCCTTGTTAGACAAAGGTTTCTAGCTCTCCTAAAATTATTCCCACTCTACTTTCACGGTGCTTGATATAGAGCAATATCATTGATTTTAAAGGGTTTTTAAGAAGTATCAACTCTTATAATATGATATTAAAAATTAAAATAATGCAATTTTAATGCAATAAATGCAAATCCTAATTTAGAGTTATCACTATAAATATTTGATATCTTAAACAATAGACGTTTCAATTGAGGCGTCTTTTTTCATTGGGAAATTTGAATAGATTCTTATTTATAGTGCATTAGATTGTCTTTTCCTAAAAAATACCTGATAATAAATTTATAGAATATTATATAGGAGAGAGACAATGATCAGAAGTGTAAAAATCGAGAATTTTAAATGTATCAAGGGTTCTTTCACTTTAGATTTTAAAAAGGGAATAAATATCTTAGTTGGAAATAATGAAGCTGGAAAATCTACCATTTTAGAGGCAATACATTTGGCTCTCAGCGGTATATTTAGGGGGAAGTTAGTCAAAGGAAATCTAACACAATATTTATTTAACTATGAAGTTGTAAAAGAGTATTTAGAAAATGTTAACGATGGAAAGACATCTGAACCACCTTATATTTTAATTGAATTATATTTAGATGAAGTTCTCCCCATTTTAGAAGGTGATAAGTTTTCTGAAAAGAAGACTACAGGAAAAACTAGTGGAATTGCACTAAAAATTGCCTTAGATGAAAAATATAATGAAGAATATGAATCTTTAATAAAATCGGGAAATATAGAAAGTCTACCAATTGAATACTATGATGTGGAATGGTACTCTTTCGCAAGAAAAGCATTGACTGCTAGAAGCATTCCAATTAAGTCATCGTTTATCGATGTAGGTTTTAGCAAGTTTCGAAATGGATCTGATATTTATATATCTAGAATTGTTCAAAATATTTTAGATACTGATGAAAAAACTAAAGTTGCACAAGCCTATAGAAAAGTAAAAGAAACTTTTTCAAAAGACCAATCGATTGCTGACATTAACTCGAAAATAACTGATATATCTAAATTAAGTAATAAAGAAATTGAATTGACCGTTGATTTAGGGTCACGTTCAACTTGGGACGGTAGTTTAATAACTCAACTTGATAAAATCCCCTTTGATTTTATCGGTAAAGGGGAGCAATCTATTATAAAAACTGATTTAGCTTTGTCAAACAAAAGGGCAGAAGCTTCATCTATAATCCTAATTGAAGAACCAGAATGTCATATTAGCCATTCGCGACTTAACCAACTGCTAAATAACATCAAAGACAATTATCATGATAAGCAGATTATACTATCTACTCATAGTAGTTTTGTTTCTAATAAATTGGGGTTAGATAATTTAATATTATTAAATAAACAAAAAACAGTTAAGTTTGATCATTTAAGTTCCAAAGATTTTTTTGAAAAAGTATCCGGATATGACACTCTGCGGTTAATATTATGCAAGAAAGCAATCCTAGTTGAAGGAGATTCTGACGAATTAGTACTTCAAAGGGCATATAGGGACAACAACAATGATAAATTACCTATTGAAGACGAAGTAGAAATCATTTCCGTAGGTACATCTTTCCTAAGGTTCTTAGAAATTGCTGAATGCTTAGAGATACCTGTAAAAGTTGTTACAGACAATGATGGAGATTTAGAGTCCTTAAAACGGAAATATAAGAATTACTTAGGAAAAAACAAAAAATCAAATATCGAGATTTGCTATGAAGAAAAAATACACACTGGACCACTAACTATAGGAAAAGATAATAAACCTTTTAATTATAATACTCTAGAACCAGCCTTATTACGTGCAAACAGTTTAGAAAAGTTGAATTCTATATTCGATACCAAATATGAAACTGAAGACTCTCTACTTAAGTACATGAAATCAAATAAGACTGATTGTGCATTAAAAATATTTTCATCTCAAGATAAGATTAATTATCCGGAATTTATTATGAGGGCCTTGTGATGAAAAATAATCTTTTAATAGCTGCGGCTGGCGCGGGAAAAACTACCCATTTTGTACAAGAATCATTAAAGCTTACGGAAAGTGTTCTAATTACTACTTTTACAGAAGAAAATAAAGAAGAAATAAGAAAGAAATTTTTCGAGTTAAATAATGGTGTCATTCCACACAACGTTACTATCAGAACATGGTTTTCGTTTTTAATTGAGCATGGTGCAAAACCATACCAAGGAAAACTAACAAATAAAAATATAAATGGTTTGTTATTGATGAATAAAAAATCAGGATTTAGATATAAAAACGGAAAGTTCCCAGTGTACTACAAAGAAACAGAAGTTGAAAAACATTATTTTTCAAATGATTTCCAAATATATTCAGACAAGCTCTCAAAATTTGTTGTTCGTTGTAATGACAAAAATAATGGATATGTAATTGAACGGATTGCTAGACTGTTTAAACATATCTTTATAGATGAAGTACAGGATATGGCAGGATATGATTTAGAGATAATAAAACTTTTGTTTCAATCCGATTCAATTATTAAAATTGCTGGTGATCCTAGACAAGTAACATATCAAACTCATTTTCCTGACAAATATAAAAAATACTCCGATGGAAAAATACAAGAATTTATATTAAATGAATGCAAATCTATAGATGTTAATATCGATACAGATACTCTTAAAGATAGTTGGCGTAATAACCAGATTATCTGTAATTTCGCCAACTATCTATTCCCTGAATATCCATCCTGTGATTCTCTCCATAATGAAATTACAGGACATGATGGGGTTTTTCTTGTAAGAGAAAAGGATATTGAACGTTATTTAATAGAGTATTCTCCAACACAATTAAGATATTCTCGCACTAAAAAAGTAAACCCCAATTATGAAGTAAAGAATTTTGGGGAATCCAAAGGAACAACACGAGATCGGGTATTAATATATCCAACTCAAAAGATATCAGACTGGTTATTGAATGATAAAAAGCTGGATGATTTTGATATTAAATGTAAATTTTATGTAGCGGTAACAAGAGCACGATATAGTGTTGCAATTGTATGTAAAAATAATATCGAAACGGATATACTCCCCATATACGAATATTAATTAACGTTTACTTGCAACGCCATTTGGACGGTATTTACTTACCGACAAATGGCGTTTTTTGTTGTTAAATTGGAGGTGAAATATGAAATGAATAAAAAGATTTATAACACAAATTTAAAAATTGGAAGCCTTTTTGACGGAATCGGTGTCTTCCCCCTCTCTGCTTCCCGTTTTGGAATTAGTCCAACATGGGCAAGTGAGATTGAAAAAGCACCTATATCTATTACAAAACGGCATTTTCCTAACATGCTTCATTTAGGAGATATTACTAAAGTAAATGGAGAAGAAATTCCACCTGTTCATATCATTACATTTGGTTCACCTTGTCAGAACTTATCCAATATCGGTAAACGAGAAGGTCTTACTGGGAGTCAATCCAGTTTGTTTTATCATGCAATACGAATTATTGAAGAAATGAGGTGTGCAACGAATGGAACATATCCAGTTATCGCTGTTTGGGAAAACGTCATGGGAGCTTTTTCATCAAATAACAGGTTGGATTTTAAGGCCGTGCTTGAATCGTTCACAAATACCGAAATTCCAATGCCTACTTCTGGAGTCTGGGCAAAAGCGGGAATGGTCCGAGGGAATGAGGTTGATGTGTGCTGGCGCGTGTTGGATGCCCGATATTGGGGAAAGCCCACGCTTCCTCAAAGAAGAAGACGTATCTTCCTCGTGGCAGATTTTGGAGGAAAACGTGCCAGAGAAATATTATTTAAAACCCGCGAATTGCAATCATTTCCTGCGTCTTGCGGAGAAGACAGGCTGCCCTCCACCGCGGCCAGTCGAAGATCTTCTGAAAAAACAAGGAGGAAAATACCCGTCGTCCGTCCCTTTCAAGAAAGACGTATGCGAAGTACCGCAAAAGATAAAAACAAATCAGGATTCATTGGGAGCTTTGGACGGACAAATGATCCTTTCCCCACTTTGCTAGCTGGTTCAGTTAATATATTTTCTTTTTGGTATGAAGGGAAAGAAGAAGAAGGTTATATCCGACAACTAACTCCGTTGGAATGTGAACGTTTGATGGGATTACCAGAAGACTGGACAGCATTTGGAAATAATGGTGAATCCATTAGTGATTATGCAAGATATAAAGCAATTGGAAATGCAATTGCCGTACCATGTGCTGAATATATCATGGCTGGTATTGCAGAAATTTTATAGATAAATCAACTAACGTGTGACAAATTCCATCTGTCATGCTTTTTTTATTGTCTAAATCAAGGAAGGAGTGTGGTTTCTTTGGAAGAAAATGAAGAAAAGGTGATGGAATGGATCGATGATCATTTTGTTATGAATGAAATTGAGATTGAAGACTTTCCGTTTTTCCCTTGTGGGAAATCGGTACGTGACCAACAAGGTGAAACGATGGTTGTCTTTTGGTGTGTGATTTATGGGCGTGTGGATTATCGTTTGCAAGAAACATAGGAGTGATTGACAAATGAAGATGTATTTTTCTCGTTCCCCTCCCTTCTGCCCTGGCTTTTCATAGATAACCAAAAATTAAAACAAGAAAAGAGGTTTATATGATGGAATTAAAATATGTTATTCCGAACATGGAAAAGACTTTTGGAAATTTAGAATATGCAGGAGAAGGAAAAGTTGAACAACGACGGATTAATGGACGCATGACCACTCTTTCTCGCAGCTATAATCTATATTCCGATATTCAACGTGCAGATGATATTGAGGTGGTTCTCCCACAAGAAGCAGGAGAAAAGTTCTTTGAACATGAGGAAAAAGTAAAATTAGTCAATGCCAGAATTACCGCAGAGGGGTATAAAATTGGAGAACGTGGTTTCACAAATTATATTTTACATGCAGATGACATGGTAAAAGCATAAGGAGGAAAAAAACATGAGATTAGCACAAGGTATTGTCATTGATAAAGAAAAGACATTTGGATTACTAAAGTTTTCCGCATTACGTCGTGAGGTATTTCTTCAAAATGAAGATGGCACGGTATCTTCTGAAGTCAAGGAACGCACCTATGACTTAAAGTCTCGTGAACAAGGACGTATGATTCAAGTGAGCATACCTGCTTCCGTACCTTTGAAAGAGTTTGATTACAATGCGGAAGTAGAAATCATTAACCCTGTCGCCGATACGGTCGCAAATGCAACCTTTCGTGGTGCAGATGTGGATTGGTACATCAAGGCAGATGATTTAGTCCTAAAGGGAAAAGCGACAACATCGACTAGTAATGTTTCAAAGTCTACTCCTGATAAGGAAAAATAATGAACACTTTTAAAAGACAAGGGAAACGCATTAAAGAAAAAGATGCTTCCCTTGTTTTTCAATTTATATTCTTTGGGCTGGTTGGTGTGTGGCTCGTTTCCTTTATCCCTTTTCATCTGTACTTTTTACTCTCTACCACATGGCAATTGGATGTGTTTCAAGCATACTTTATCAGCACCTATGGATTGGTAACATTGCTTATCAGTATTACTATAACAGCTGGCTATGCGTATCTCTATTATCGCTATCGGTATGACAAGATAAAGCAAGTCATTCACCGTCAAAAGCTTGCCAAAATGATATTAGAAAATGGCTGGTATGAAACTAAACAAATTACACAAGAAGGCTTTTTTAAGGATATTTCATCCAATAAAACGAAGGAAAAAATCAGCCATTTTCCAAAGATATATTATCGGTTTGAAAAAGGATTGCTTCATATTCAAGTGGAAATTACACTCGGTAAGTATCAAGAACCTCTTTTAAATTTAGAAACCAAATTAGAAAGTGGTTTGTATTGTGAGTTAGTGTCAAAAGAGTTACATGATTCCTATGTAGAATACATCTTGCTCTATGACACAATTAATAGTCGTATTTCTATTAATGAAGTCATTGTACAAAATGGTAGTTTAAGGCTTATGGACTCGATGTATTGGGAATACGATAAACTTCCGCATATGTTGATTGCCGGTGGAACTGGTGGTGGAAAGACATATTTTATTCTTACACTCATTGAAGCACTATTAAAAACAAATGCGAAATTGTATGTTTTAGATCCCAAAAATGCCGATTTATCGGACTTAGCCACGGTCATGCCCGATGTGTACTACAAAAAGGAAGATATGATGACTTGTATTGATCAATTTTATGAGGACATGATGAAACGGAATGAAGAAATGAAGCAAATGCCGAACTACAAGACAGGAGAAAACTATGCTTATTTAGGTTTGCCCGCCCACTTTTTGATTTTTGACGAGTACACCTCGTTTATGGAGATGATTGGTAAAGAAAGCGTGAAAGTCATGAGTAAACTGAAACAAATCGTCATGTTAGGTAGACAATCAGGTTTCTTCCTTATCCTCGCCTGTCAACGTCCAGATGCAAAATACCTTGGGGACGGAATAAGGGATCAATTTAACTTTCGATTAGGATTAGGTAGAATGAGTGAACTCGGATACGGCATGCTTTTCGGCTCAGATGTACAGAAACAATTTTTCTTGAAACCAATCAAAGGGCGTGGATACGTTGACAAAGGAGACAGTGTTATTTCTGAATTTTATACACCACTTGTCCCTAAAGAACATGATTTTCTAAAGGAAATTGCTAAACTAGCCCAATAAAGGCTGCCCAGTGCGGCGGCGTGCGAAGCGAAAGCCGCTGTGCTGGGCGAAGCCTGCGTGGCGATAGCCACGCCTTAACCCCCCATTTCTAACAGGGGGGTAGAAAAACAACAAGGAAACTGTTCCAAAAGCCACTAACACCTGATGGCACAACGGTTTGGAGCATATAAAGAGGATGTCAGCTTTTAACCTTTAGTTGACATCTTTTTTTAGTTTGGAGGAATGCACATGAACCAAGTACCTTGGTACCAACAATTAAAGGAAAAACGGCTAGAATACGGTGTATCGCAAAATAAACTGGCTGTTCATATTGGAATTTCAAGACAATATATTAGTGAAATCGAAACAGGAAAAGTAACTCCTTCAGATTCCCTACAAGTAGCTTTATTTGAAGTACTGGAACAATTTAATCCAGACGCTCCATTAGAAATCTTGTTTGACTATGTACGAATTCGATTTTTAACGACAAACCCGAAGCCTGTCATTGAAGAGATTTTGAAATTGAAAATGGAATACATGTTGCATGAAGATTATGCGTTTTATTCTTATATGGAGCAATATGTTTTTGGAGATATTGTCGTCATGGTTTCCCCCGATGAGGACAAAGGTTGTTTACTCGAACTCAAAGGAAAAGGATGCAGACAATTTGAAAACTTTTTATTAGCCCAGCAACGAACATGGTTTGATTTTTTTATGGAAGTGTTTCGTGTTGGTGGCGTATTTAAACGAATTGATCTTGCGATAAACGATAAGACAAGCGTATTGGATATTCCGTTTTTAACGAGCAAATGCCGTAATGAAGAATGTATCTCTGTTTTTCGTAGTTTTAAAAGTTATCGTTCTGGTGAACTTGTACAGAGTGAAGAAAAGCCTGACATGGGAAATACGTTATATATCGGCTCTTTAAAAAGTGACGTGTACTTTTGTGCATATGAAAAAGATTACGAACAATACGTGAAGCATGGAACATCGTTTGAAGATACAGACGTGAAAAATCGCTTTGAAATTCGATTAAAGAATGATCGTGCATACCATGCGGTTGTGGATTTAATGATGTATGAAGATGCTGGACGAACTGCCTTTTCGATTATTAATCGGTATATTCGTTTTGTCGATAAAGACGAGGAAAAACGTCGAAGCAGTTGGAAAATGAATAAAGAATGGCAACGGTTTTTGGATTTAGGTGTGAATAGAAAAATTTCTTTAACGACAAAACCTGAACCATATACGTTTGATAAGACACTTAGATGGCTAGCTCATCAAGTCGCCCCCACTTGGAAACTAGCGACAAAGATAGATGAACTCAATCAAACGAGTGTAATTAAGGATATGTTGGAACAGACAGAGTTATCCAAGCGCCATCAAAAAATACTCATGCAACAAACCATTCCTGTAGAGAAAGTGATTCAACCATCATCAGATAACGAATGATTAACTTATGAAGGGAGAAAATCAAATGAACTTTGGCCAGAATTTATATAATTGGTTTTTAAGTAATGCACAATCTTTAGTATTAATGGCGATTGTCGTAATTGGAATTTATTTAGGCTTTAAACGAGAGTTTTCCAAACTGATTGGCTTTTTAATTATTGCTTTGGTTGCAGTAGGATTAGTCTTTAATGCAGCTGGTGTGAAAGACGTGTTGTTAAACCTATTTAATCGAATCATAGGATCTTAAATTGTACCGTTTTTTTGTGGAAGATAAGTGGTCTTCTTATGTTCCACAAAAAAATGGTGGACCAAACGGTAGTGCGGTAGGGATTAACAAGCCTATTTTGTGTATCAGCAGATAACAAGCTGCTGCTTTTTTTATGGCTATTTTTAATGAAAAGGATGTGATAACCAATGGATATGCAAGTCTACATTGCTAACCTCGGCAAGTACAATGAAGGCGAACTTGTTGGTGCGTGGTTTACACCACCTATTGATATGGAAGACGTGAAAGAGCGTATTGGTTTAAATGGTGAGTATGAAGAATATGCGATACATGATTACGAGTTACCATTTGAGGTTGATGAATATACGCCAATATCCGAAATCAACCGGTTATGTGCAATGGTGCAAGAAATCGAAGGCTCTCCTTTATATGATGCACTATCAGAAGTACAAGGCTATTGGTTTGATAGTTTAGAAGAATTACTGGAGCATCAAGATGACATCATTTGTTATTCTGATTGTGAAGATATGGAAGATGTTGCGAGATATTTGATAGCAGAAACAGGCGTACTTGGGGAAGTCCCTGCTAACTTACAGAATTATATTGATTATAGAGCTTTTGGACGTGACCTTGAAATTGAAGGCAGCTTTCTTGTGACGTCACATGGTGTATTTGAATATGTTCAATAGATGGAGAAGCAGCTTGTTATCGTACAGGCTGCTTTTTCTTTTGGAAAGGAAGATGAATATTGAAAAAGTTAAAAAGCTATACCCGTATTTGGTCAGTCGAAAAAGTGATTTATGCCATCAATGATTTTCGTTTACCTTTTCCCGTAACATTCAATCAAATGTCATGGTTTGTACTTTCCCTCTTAGCTGTCATGTTGCTAGGTAATCTTCCCCCACTTTCCCTAATCGATGGGGCATTATTAAAATATGTCGGAATTCCAGTTGGTTTGACGTGGTTTATGAGCCAGAAAACATTTGATGGTAAGAAACCGTATAGCTTTCTCAAGTCTGTATTGACTTATTGGTTTCGGTCTAAAGTTACCTATGCCGGGAAACCCGTCAAACTACAACGTATGAAAGTGAATGAAAATATGACTGCTGTAAGGAGTGAAGTCCATGCGTTATCCGATTAAATATCTTGAAAATAATCTCGTTTTCAACCATGATGGTGAATGTTTTGCCTACTATGAACTGTTGCCATATAATTATTCCTTTTTATCGGAGGATGAAAAAATACAGGTGCATGATCACTTTCGTCAATTAATTGCACAGAATCAAGACGGAAAAATTCATGCCTTACAGATTAGCACCGCAAGCAGTATCCGGTCTGTGCATGAACGAAGTAAAGAGTTAGTATCTAGTCGTTTACAAGACGTCGCTTATGAGCGTATTGATGACCAAACGGAAGCCTTTGTTTCCATGATTGGCGAACATCAAGTGGATTACCGTTTCTTTATCGGTTTTAAGCTGTTGCTGAATGAAGAGGAAGTCAGTATGAAGTCGATGGGAAAGTCAGTAACTACTTCCCTATCTTCTTTTATCCGTGATGTAAACCATCACTTGATGGGAGATTTTGTTTCCATGCCTCATGATGAAATTAGACGATTCAGTAAAATGGAATCTTTATTACAAAACAAAATTTCGAGACGTTTTAAGGTACGCCCTTTAGATAAAAATGACTTTGGCTATCTAATTGAACATCTTCATGGACAAACTGGAATGGCTTATGACGAATATGACTATGCCCTACCTCTAAAGAAATTAAAAAAGGAAACTTTAGTGAAGCGTTATGACCTGATTAAACCGACTCGTTGTTTGATCGAGGAAAACCAACGTTATTTAAAAATCGAACAGGAAGAACAAACCACGTATGTGGCATACTTTACGATTAATTCCATTGTCGGTGATCTTGAGTTTCCATCAGATGAAATTTTTTATTATCAACAACAACAATTTGATTTTCCAATCGATACTTCCATGAACGTAGAAATTGTAACGAATAAAAAAGCATTGTCTACCGTTCGGAATAAGAAAAAGGAACTCAAAGACCTGGATAATCATGCCTGGGAATCCGATAATGAAACTGGCAGCAATGTCATAGACGCGCTGGAACAGGTAAATGAATTAGAAGATGTGCTCGACCAAAGTAAAGAATCGATGTATAAATTAAGCTACGTGATTCGCGTGTCTGCTCCTAACTTGGACGAACTCAAACAGCGTTGTAATGAGGTAAAAGATTTTTATGATGATTTGAACGTAAAACTCGTTCGTCCATTTGGAGATATGATCGGTTTACACAGTGAATTTATCCCAGCCAGTAAACGGTATATGAATGATTATATCCAGTACGTGACTTCTGACTTTTTAGCAGGTCTCGGATTTGGAGCTACACAAATGCTGGGAGAAACGGAAGGGATTTATTTTGGTTACAACTTAGATACTGGAAGAAATGTATACCTAAATCCAAGCTTAGCCAGTCAAGGCGTAAAGGGTTCTGTCACCAACGCGTTAGCTTCTGCTTTTTTAGGTTCACTCGGTGGCGGAAAATCATTCTCTAATAATTTATTAGTCTACTATGCCGTACTATTTGGTGGTCAAGCTCTCATTGTTGATCCAAAGGCGGAACGAGGAAAATGGAAAGAAACGTTGCCCGAAATTGCTCACGAAATAAATATTGTTAATTTAACAAGTGACGATATCAACAAAGGATTACTTGATCCTTTTGTCATTATGAAAAAGAAAAAGGATTCGGAAAGTCTTGCCATTGATATTCTTACCTTCCTCACAGGCATATCAAGTCGGGATGGAGATAAATTCCCTGTATTACGACGAGCAATTCGAGCCGTCGGTCAACAAGAAGAACGTGGCTTGCTCCTTGTCATTCATGAACTAAGAAGTGACCCTAATCCATTAGCTGGTCCTATTGCTGACCATATCGAAAGTTTTACAGACTATGACTTTGCTCATCTATTGTTTTCAGATGGAACAGTGAAAAACTCGATTAGTTTAGAAAAACAGCTAAATATTATCCAAGTGGCGGATTTAGTGTTACCTGATGCAGAAACGAGTTTTGAAGAATACACTACCATGGAACTTTTGAGTGTCGCCATGTTGATTGTCATTTCTACTTTTGCACTAGACTTTATTCATTCAGATCGCAGCGTATTTAAAATCGTTGACTTAGATGAAGCATGGTCATTCCTACAAGTCGCACAAGGGAAAACACTCTCAAATAAACTGGTTCGTGCAGGGCGTGCCATGAATGCTGGTGTCTACTTTGTTACCCAGAACGCCGACGATTTAACCGATGAAAAATTAAAAAATAATATCGGTGTAAAGTTTGCCTTCCGCTCAAGAGATATGACAGAAATAAAGAAAACCCTTCAATTCTTTGGTGTGGATTCGGAAGATGAATCGAATCAAAGGCGCTTACGGGAATTAGAAAATGGACAATGTTTAATTCAAGACTTATATGGACGTGTCGGAATTATTCAAGTCCATCCTGTCTTTGAGGATTTATTTCATGCTTTCGATACGCGTCCACCGACACAGGAAAAGAAAGGTGGCGATTAATTTGAAAAAACAAAAATGGAAAAAGATTGTCTTAACGGTGGTACTTATTGGTACTGCCGTTTTTCTATGTCTTCTTTTACTTGGAACATTAGCTCAAGCAGCTGGCTTAGTTGATGATACGGTGTCAGAAGATAATCTCTATTCCTTGTACCCACTTGACCATTATCAATTAGATTTCTACGTGGATTCGGGTTGGGATTGGTTGCCGTGGAATTGGGATGATGGTATAGGTAAACAGGTCATGTATGGCTTATATACAATCACTAATTTCATTTGGATTATTAGCTTATATTTATCGAATGCGACAGGCTACTTAATCCAACAAGCTTATTCTCTCGATTTCATTTCCCAAACGGCAGACGCTATCGGGAAAAACATGCAAACATTAGCTGGAATTACGGCAAGTGGTTTCAGCAGTTCGGGATTTTATGTGGGTTTCTTACTCATTTTTATTTTAGTGATTGGGATTTACGTGGCATATACAGGATTAATGAAACGGGAAACGACGAAAGCATTTCGAGCGATCCTAAACTTTTTAGTCGTGTTTATTTTGTCGGCTTCTTTTATTGCCTATGCCCCAACGTATATTGCTAAAATTAATGACTTTTCGGCAGATATTAGTCAGGCAAGTTTAGACTTAGGAACAAAAATCTTAATGCCTAGCTCTACTAGTCAGGGAAAAGATAGTGTCGATTTGATACGGAATAACCTCTTTTCTATTCAAGTGGAACAGCCGTGGATGTTATTACAATTTGATGATTCGGATAAAGAAACGATTGGTGAAGAACGTGTTGAAAGCTTAGTCTCCATCAATCCTGATACGAATAACGGGAAAGATCGTGAAGATGCTGTAAAAGCAGAAATTGAAGATCATGACAATAAAAACTTAACAATTACGAAGACCACTACACGTTTAGGAATGGTCTTCTTTTTATTTCTGTTTAATATCGGTATCTCCTTTTTCGTGTTTCTACTATCGGGAATTATGATTTTCTCACAAATTCTGTTTATCATCTATGCCATGTTTTTACCCATCAGTTTTTTACTGTCGATGATACCCACCTTTGAAAACATGGGAAAACAGGCGATTATGAAATTGTTTAATGTGATTATGCTCCGGGCTGGTATTACGCTCATTATTACAGTTGCCTTTAGTATTTCATCCATGCTTTACAGTTTAACAACAAGCTATCCATTTTTCTTGATTGCCTTTTTGCAGATCGTGACGTTTGCAGGGATTTACATGAAACTCGGTGACATTATGAGCATGTTTAAACTGCAAAGTAGTGACTCGCAACAAGTTGGACGCCAAGTTATGCGTCGTCCTTATCGAATGTTTAATCGTGGCAGTCGTCGATTGCAGCGAACAATCGGGCGTACCCTAGCAGGGGCAACAGCTGGAGCAACAGTCGGGGCAATGGTTGGAAAATCAAAGCAAACAAAAGGTTCCTTCACCCCTATTCGACCGTTACAGCGGCTAACATCAACTGCAAAGAACAAGAAAGAGCGATCAAATGGCAATACAAAACCAACATCTTTAAGTCAGAAAGTAGGTCAAGTCACAGGAAAAGTGCTTGGTGCGAAAAGTCAGTTTCGTGCAAATATAGATCATCGTAAAGAACAACTGCATGATTTACCTACTACTGCTCAATATGCGGTGATGCAAGGAAAAGAACAGCTTACAAAGCCTGCCCGTGATTTTAAAGAAGGCTTGAAGCAAGCAAAGGAAAAGAGACAAAAAACAGATGCAGACCGTCAAGCAAAACATCGTCAAACAATTGCAGATAGGCGACAAGCATTGGATAAAAAACGTACTCCTTCTAGGGAATTTGCCAGTCATGAACGGCCAGTCACGCAAAATGTCAATAAATCTGTACATCAAGATAGATTAAAGAACCCAGCTATTCAACAAAAAGTAAAGACAAGACCCGTCACAAAAAGTGAGCATAAGAAGCAATTCAAATTACAACGACCGTTACCGAGTCCAGACAGAAAAGAACATTTTACTGATCATCCCAAACAACCTGTAAAAAAAGAAAACCGATTTCCCAATGAAGAACGTTCTCAAGTAAAAAATAGTCGGACAACTATCAAGCGACCTTCTAAACCATTAAAACGTACAAACCAAAAACAAATCACGAAGCGTCCAATCCATGCCGTTAGGAGGAAACGCCGATGAAAGTTATAAGATTAAAGATTATGTTAATTGCTGGAGGATTAGGCTTTCTTGCCTTTTTAGGGCTTCTAGCATTTGTAGCGATTTTTATATCAAATGAAGAACACTCATCAAATAGTGGTGATTCCATTCATGATATAGACAGCATATCAGTAACCGAAGATGTATTAAAACATCAGCCAATGGTAGAGAAATATGCAAAGGAATATGGAATTAGTGAGTATGTCTCTACCCTGCTTGCTATTATTCAAGTAGAGAGTGGTGGAAAACTTCCAGATGTGATGCAGAGTAGTGAATCGTTGGGGCTTCCGCCCAATTCTTTAGATACCGAAGCTTCTATTAAACAAGGAACAAAATACTTTTCAGATTTATTACACTCCGCAGAAAGAAATGGTGTTGATGGCAATACAGCTATTCAAGGCTACAACTATGGTGGTGCTTTTATTGATTATGTCGCAAAACGAGGAAGCTCTTACTCTTTTGAACTAGCTGAAAGCTTTGCAAAGGAACGGTCAGGCGGCAGTAAAATCACTTATTCCAATCCGATAGCCGTAAAGAAAAACGGTGGCTGGCGTTATCTTTACGGAAATATGTTTTATGTCGATTTAGTGAGTCAGTATTTTATTTCCCCTCAGTTTGATGATGAAATGGTTCAGATTGTTATGGATGAAGCCCTAAAGTATGAAGGTTTCCCCTATGTTTTTGGTGGTGCGAATCCGAATACATCTTTTGATTGTAGTGGATTAACACAATGGAGTTATCGGAAAGCTGGGATTAACTTACCACGTACAGCACAGCAGCAATATGACGCAACCGAGTCGATTCCTTTATCGGAAGCAAAACCTGGGGATTTAGTGTTTTTTCACTCAACGTATAATGCAGGAACTTATGTCACTCACGTTGGTATCTACACTGGAAACAACCAAATGTATAATGCTGGAGATCCAATCGGTTATGCAGATTTAACTACTGCCTACTGGCAAAAGCACTTAATTGGAGCTGGACGTATTAAACAATAGAAAGGTTTGAATTAGATGAGAAGATTTTTTAAAAGAAAAGAAAAACAAACGACCGAAACAAAAACCAGAAAAATGAAAGTACGGACTGTCGGTACACGTAAAAAAACAGTAACTTTTTTATGGATATTACTTATTGGTAGTCTAGCCTTTGGAATCTATAAAAACTTTACAGCAATTGATCAACATACCGTTCATGAAAAAGAAATCATTGAAAACGAGATCATCGATACGAATGCGATTGAGAGCTTTACGAAAAACTTTGTGAAAGATTACTACACATGGCAAAATGAAAAAGATTCCATTGAACAACGGGTGGAAAAGATCAGTCACTATTTGACAGAGGAATTACAAGCATTAAATACCGATACCGTAAGAGATGATATTCCTACTAGTTCCAGCGTAGGTAATATTGATATCTGGTCAGTGTCACCAGAAAATGATAATACCTATGCGGTTGTTTATTCGGTAGATCAAAAAATTATGGAAGATAAAAATAGCGAAATGGTCCGATCCACCTATCGAATCTTATTACATCAAGATAATGTAGGAAACTTAGTAATTATACAAAACCCTACCTTATGGAGCATGCCGAATAAATCAGACTATGAGCCACAACAACCTGAAAGTAATGGTACAGTTGACTCTGATACAGTGCAGGAAGTGACAGATTTTTTGGAGACGTTCTTTACATTTTATCCGACTGCAACAGAACAGGAACTTGATTATTATGTGAAAAATAATGCTTTACCACCGATTGGTAAGGATTATCTATTTTCAGAGCTAGTCAATCCAGTATTCCAGACAATAGATAATCAAATAAAAGTACGGGTTACTGTTAAATATATTGACGAAGCAACAAAAGCAGCACATTTTTCACAATATATACTCACGTTAGAAAAAGATACAAATTGGATGATTGTCGAGTAAAAATGATTTAGTTTATTTACTGTAGCTTTAGAATAAAGGTTTGATCAATTGCTCCAGTAGACATTCCAGCTTCAGATGCAATTCTTCGGATAGATGCTTTTTCAATGCCTTCCGTTTCAATAATTTTCCAAGCTGTTTCAGCGATCATTTTTCTTTTGTGATCATGATCAACTATTTTCGGCACTCAAATCACCTCTTGCTTTTATTTCGCACACTGTGTTATTATCATTTCATCACAGTGTGTGAAATAAATAAGGGGGGGATGTTTAAATTCTTGAAATCACTTATTAGAACATTAAAGCGGATGGGCATTATAAAAGTGGTGAAATAGGACCTTCTTGAGCAATTAAATCATTTGTAATGGTACATTAAACTTCCTTTTTAACCGAACAAGTTTATTAAATGGTTTTGTAAACAGTTTGGGAGATAAGAAAAGGAATCTTAGAAATGAAACGAAGATAGTCATGGGGCAATGCCTACTTTTTTCAGGGAAAGGAGATTGAAATAGATGGATCTTCATTACGAAATTAAAGGAAGAGGAAAGCCAGTTATACTACTTCATAGTGGAGCTATGGATTCACGTGACTGGGAATTCATCACACCACATCTTTCAAAGTCGTTCAAAGTAATCACTCTTGATGTCCGGGGTGCAGGGAAGTCACCTGTTCCGAATGAACCCATTGATTATGTTAAGGATCTTAGAAAACTCTTGGATCATCTTAAAATTAAGAAAGGTGCCCTCGTTGGACATTCCCTAGGTGGACAAATTGCAACTGATTTTACTCTGACCTATCCAAAAAGGGTGTCTCAACTGGTATTGGTCGCTCCAGGCCTGTCGGGGTTTAAATTTTCTTCCGAACATGCGGAATTAGAGAGCCGAGTTTCTAAAGTTGCACCAGATGTTGAGAAAATGACTAATATAATATTAAGCGAGCCTTCCTGGAGCGTTTCTTTTGGAAAAGCATACGATTTATTGCGCGAAATGATGATACACAATATTCAAAAAACTTTTGATTGGAAAACATTCGAAACTGTTTCCTCCAATTCAGCGATGGAAAGATTGGGAGAAATTAAAACGAAGACACTTTTTATCATAGGCGAGAAGGACTCAGGAGATCTCTTTAAAATCGCACAATTATATAAGGAAGTTCCCAATATTAACTTTGTGCGTATACCTGGTGCTAATCACATCATCACTTTGACCCACCCTAAGGAAGTTTCCGACCATATCAGTCTTTTTTTGAGGTTACCAGAATGGTAATCAGAAATGACATCTTATAACCATAGACAAATAATTCTAAACCACTTGCGCCAAAACTAGCAAAATCTAAGGTTTTCCATTCACCTGATTCTGTATTTTCATTTAGTATATCTATGATTTTTATATTTTCTTCATTAAAGTTTTTAAAATTTTTATCATACTCAATAAAATAGAGTGCCATGTTACCCCTGTTCCAGTCAATGAATCCATGGGGCTGTCTCCACCTAAAGAATATTGATAACTTATGACACCTTCACGTCTTTATATCAGTTGGTGAGAAATTAAATGACAAAAGTAATGGCTATTCTCAAACAGCATGACTAGAGCCAGTGGTACCACTGTTTCTTTTTTATACATTAAAAGAGATTAAAGGATTTCCTATTAATAAGGAGTGTTTATGATTGCCCGAAACTATCACGGTTTTCATGCTGTTGGAATAAAGAAAATTATTGAGGAAGCAAATGTAGCTACTATGACGTTATACAAAACCACTTTACATCAAAGGAACAACTAATCGAAGAGGTCCTTATGCAATGTGAAGACATTGCTTTCCAAATGATGCTTTTATTAGAAGGGCAACTTCGATGGCAGAAACCGTTGGATCCTAAAAAGCAGAAACATGCCATTCATATGTTGAAATCACTTTTAAAAACATGGGACAAGTAGATGCAGGTCTATGTAAATATCATATCTTACCAGAAGAGTCGGTCAATTATTAAGGAGGTGAAAATTAAGTCATATTATTACAAAAAGGAAGGTGAGGTTCAAGCGGAAAAAGTTAAAGAATATCGTGTTGTGGATTTAAAATAAAGTTTAACCGTTTTGAAAAAAGTTGCACTACAATAGATTGACTTTTAATTTAAGGAGGAACTTTGATGAAAAGAAAAATGATACGTAATCTGTCTTTAGCTTTAATAGCCCTAGTAGGAGTTTTCTCTTTAGTTTTTAGTTTTGAAGGTAGAACAAATGCAGCTAGTTTAACATCGAATCCAGATCAGGATCTAAAAGTTGACACAGTAGATGGAATAAAATATGCACCAGGTAAACATAAAAAAATTGTTGGAATGGTAGTTGAAGCAACTGATCAAGGAGAAAAGGTACATGGCTTCTCAACTCCAGAAAAATATGAAGCATATCATCAAAAAGTTACAGAGCGATTATCTAGTCAGTCAATAGGTATAATGGCAAGACCAACTTATTTATATGAACATACTTCGGGTCATGGATATGGAAGATCATTAATTGCGTATCCTGGAACTCAGGTCACTTCTCTGAGTACTGCATGGGATAACAGAATATCTGCTGTATCTGTAGCTCCTGGTTCTTGGATTAGGCTCTATCAAAATCGTTATTATGGTGGTCGTTATTTAACTCTTGTAGGTTATCCAAACAAATACTTTACCACCAATTTAACTTCTTGGGGAATGTCTGGTACTACTTCTTGGAACGACCAAGTCTCATCTTATCGAGTTAGATGAGAAAAACGGTAATGTCCAAGAAAAAAAGGGAATCTTAAAACAACCATTCAACATTTCTGTGTTTGGATGGTATCATAAACTCACAGTCCTAATTATTGATCTTAGTTCAACAAACAGGCTACTTTGTGAATAATCAGTCACCTAAAACTTCTAGAGTAAATTATTATTTGTTTATTTAACCAGAGCAAAGAGGAATATGAAGTTTAGAAAAACCTGGGACATTATGCATCATGATCGAAAGGTTTTAATGTCCTTCTATGAGCCTAATTTCTCAATTTTAATGTTGAGAAATTAGGCTTTTATATTTACTTAATGCAAAATAGCGTTTAAATAGTGTGCAATATATCTCCTAAAGTGACATTCTAATGTTCCTGGTCCACCTGGCAAAGCGACAAAGCCATCTACAAGCTCTTCCATTTTAGCCTTTCTCTCATGCATAGATTCGACAACTATCAGCTTGGATAATCTTTTATGCGATATTTCTCTCTGCTCTAAAAAACTAGGCATAATTCCAATAACTTGTCTACCTTCATCTAAGACAGCATCCGCAACTGCTCCCATAACACCAACACTTGCTCCACAGTGTTCGCATGATGTGGCTAGTGCAGGGTTACGAACTAAGCTATCGCACGATTAATCGCTTTCGTTCCGATCCCCTCAGTTGAGAATATTCTACAGGAAGTTTTGTAAGAATGATGAGAAAATTGACATTTACGCGGTATTAAAGAGAGTTTTATTTATACCGGAAAAACTTATCATAATCATCAATTTGATCCGGACTTATTCCAGTTTTATTAATCGCTTCTTGTTGAAATGAATTATTGAAACTTTTACATATATAATATTTATTTTCTCCTTTTTTGATTTTATAATATTGTGAATCAGAATGATTAATCGTAAATTTATTTTTGCAGAAAAAACATATAGTATCCAACATATTTTCACACTTCCTATCAGATTTTTATTGAAAAGTAACTATTTTTTAAACCTATGATTAAAAATGTGAATTTTTCATCTAATTTACTGCCATTCTAAAATAATTTATTTTTAACTTAGTTACAAGCTTATCCGTGAACTCTATTTTTACTAAAAATATGACGGCTATGCCTGTAATGGAAGGAAAAGCTGTAATATACTAAAGCCTACTTCATGCAACTGTTCAACAAAATGCCCCTTTGAAGTGCATCTCGTTATAACACAAATGGACTATAACTTCAGATACATGATCAATTAACTCAATTTACTTTCATCGCAGAGTGTTTCTAAATGATAACGGATTACTTCCTTCACCTTTTCTGGAGAGTAGACATCAGGTCTTAACAGAGCATGAATGGACAATCCATCAATTAATGCCGCTAGCCTACTTTTTTCTAATTTTACATTAGTTGAATCAGATAAAATCCCTTGTAGGACTAATATCTCGATCATTGAATTTGCTAATTCATACATACCGTTAGTCATTTCATCTTTTTTTTCTTTTAATGTATCACTTGTAAGTGACTGAAGTGCAAGGATCCACCAAACGCTCGTTTCGATTTTCTTTTCTTCATCAATTGGTACAAGCTCTAATAAAACTTCTGCGACTGCCTGCAATGGATTGTCTGACCAACTTTTACTTTGAGAACGTTTTTTCCCTTCTTCCAGGTAATAATCCATGATAAATAATAACATTTCATCCTTAGTTGAAAAATAATGTCTTAACGCTCCAGCAGACATGCCTGCTTCAATAGCAACTCTTCTTATAGATGCCTTTTCGATTCCCTCTTCCTTAATAATACTCCAAGCGGCCTCAGCAATTGACTTCCTCTTTTTTTCATGATTAACAATCCTCGGCATAAAAAATCACTTCCCTTTTTTAGCACAGTGTGTTATTATGTTTTCAACACACCGTGTTATTTAAATTATAACATATAAAAAGGAGGGACTCTATATTTGATCGAAAGTATTGAAGCATTAATGCCTTCTTCATCAATAGACACATCAATAGCTTTGCTAATTATTTCTATTTGCGCATTAGTTGATATATTAAGTCCTGGTGTACTTGCTGTAACAGCCTATTTATTATTGACACAGCCTAATCAATTATCTTCTCGCTTGCTTGTTTTTTTGTTTATTACGCAGTTTGGCTACTTCATCATGGGCTTATTACTATACTTTGGTGGAGATTCACTATTGAAAGGAATTGGAAAATTATCTGAATTTGACTTTATCAATTGGTTTTATATCCTTTTTGGAGCAGCTATTGTTCTAATTAGCTTCAGTAAACCAAATGATACTACAAAAAAACGTTTAATTTCATTTATACCCCAAAAAACAACGATGAAAGGGATGATCATATTAGGTATCATTGTTTTTCTAATTGAATTTGTAACTGCGTTGCCTTACTTTTATTCAATTTTGTTAATGAATCACCTAACAATTGAGCCGTCCTCTTCTATCTTTATTATAATTGGCTACAATCTTGTAATGGTGCTTCCTTCTCTTCTTTTGTTAGGGGTTAATATTATGTTTAAAGAGAGACTGCAACAATTTCTAAATAAAATTAGATCAAAATTAAATGAAGCACCGATTTCCTCACTCTTGGTAGCGATAGGAGTAGTAGGTGCGGTTTTTTTCAACATCGGTCTTAGAGGCATATTAAATTAAAAAAATTATTAATGAGGTGTTCATCATGAAAGAAATTATCAGTGGACTTGGTCTACTTTTCGTTATACAGGGAGTAGGCGGATTAATCAATCATTTGACTAATGGGGGAAAAAGTTGGTTTTTGGTAAATTATATTGATGCGTTTCAGGGATTTGAAATTGTTATGGACATTATATTTATTGTAGTTGGCGGGATCATAGGTTTAGCCTCTTGGAAAATAGGCGGATCAACTAAAAGTGAAAATTAAAATATAGAGCAAATAGGACGGCTTATACATAGCCGTCCAGCTTGGCGGATGCTCCGTTGAGATATATTTTTAAATATTAATAGAGGGGAACATAAGAATTATTATGAATTCAAGACATATAGGGAGCTCGTCTCTCCAAAAGGAAGGTCGGTTATACTTTATTGATAACCTAAGGGCAGCTCTTACAATGTTAGTAGTGCTACATCATTTAGTGTATTTTTCCATCTATAACGAGGTATTATCACAAGGGTCTATTGGGGTTGTTATGGGTCTTCTATTCCTTGCTTTTAATCAGACTTTTTTCATGGGGACGTTTTTTCTTATTTCTGGATATTTTGTTCCTTCATCTTTTGAACGTAATGGAGCAACCCGATTTATCAAAGATAGATTCATCCGGTTCCTAGTCCCGTTTATCTTCTACGTTCTCATTCTTAGTCAAGTTCAATCAATTGAAGTCTATATGCTTAACCAGGAGCCATTTACATGGCAAACCTATTTTTCACATTTAACCTATGGCCCGATGTGGTACGTCGAGCTACTTTTCGTATTCGTTTGTTTATACGCAGTTTGGGCGAAATTTATGAGTAAAAATAAGCTATCAGTAGTTCGTCAGAGTACGCCACCCACCTACAGGATGTTTACAGTCTTTGTCATGATATTAGCAGTAGGATACTTCATCATAAGACTGTGGGTCCCTGCTCTTGATTTACCCGGTGGATCTCCCGGGGTTCAATCATTTGTTGGACTTTTTACAGCAAGCGGCTATGATCTCCCACAATATGTCGGGCTATTCATTTTGGGCATCATCGCTTACCAACGCAATTGGTTTCGAAATACTCCTGATTCTATGGGTAGAGCGGGTTTTGGAATTGCAATTGGAGCATCGATTCTTCTCCTTCCCTTAGTCTTGATATTTGGGGTAGACGGATTACAGTTTTCTGGCGGCTGGAACTGGACATCTTTGGTTTATTCTCTTTGGGAAGCTCTATTTTGTGTTGGCATCATTCTCGGATTAATCATATTCTTTCGCAAAAGAGTTTTTCATCAAGGAAAAGGTTGGAGCTTCTTGTCAACCCATTCCTTCGTGATTTACATCATTCATATACCGATTATCGCTATTGTTATTGCTGGATTGAAGGTCATCCACTTTCCACCATCCTTCATGTTTCTAGCTATGATTCTGATCACGATACCACTTTGCTTCTTGTTAGGTTATATAATTAGGCAGATTCCCTTTGTGTCAAAGATTCTTTAGGGATGGTGAGTTTTAAAGAAAAAAGAGGATACGACGATAACCATATCTGCCCTTATGCTTCTCAAAAATAGAACTAATGAGCCTTTTCTACTTTGGATTTTTATCTGAGTGCTTAAAAGTATTAATTTTATAATAATAAGTGTTACGTGGAATACCGGCAATTTTGAGTAATGCCTTCACAGGATAATCGTGACTTAGCTCATATACTACTTTTACTTTTTGTTTTGTCGTATTTTGTTTTCTTCTTGAACTAAGGCTTTCAACTTTTTCAAATAGAATTTTCCATTTAATAATATGTATAAATTTTTACTCCCACCTGGCTTATGTTCAGTTGGGCTTTTTTGTATTTAATGAATATTTTTTAAAAATATTGCTTTTATTTTTGGCATTTCATAAAAAATCTTGTTGAAGGTTATGAAAGGGGAAATCATCACCCACCTTTGCAGTTGCGAAGGGAGAGGAAATGCATGATAGAACCAGATCGTACCGAGTGGCAAGTTCGCTGTGCATTTAATGCTTTTTGTAAACGTGTATTGAAGAATGAAGCAATTAATATTTTCAACGAAAGACAACAACGACAAGCAAAGGAGATGACATTTTCTGATCTCACACCACAAGAAGAAAATCAACTCTATACCTTAGATAAGCAATATGAAGGAGAAGAAGGACAAAGTTTTCAAGTGGCTGGAAAGAAAATAACTCCGAAATTACTCGCTGAAGCGTTGCGTACTTTGCCAAAAGAAAAGCGTAAGACTGTCCTTTTATACTACTTTTTTGACAAATCAGATGTAGAAATAGCTGAACTACTCGATATTCCACGTAGTACCGTTCAGTATAGGAGGACAAGCTCTTTCAAAAGGTTAAGACGATTTTTGGAGGAACATGCAGATGAATGGAGTGATTAATTCTAATGTTGGAAACAACGAGCGTGGTTTATTGCCGTACCCAATTATTTTAGCTGCAAATAAGGGTGAGCCAGAAGCAATGAAAGTAGTTGTTCTACATTATGGAAGCTATATGACAAGCCTATCCATGCGTAAGCTCCGTGATGAACAAGGAAACACTTATTGGGGCATCGATGAAGATACACGCGAACGCTTACGAGCGAAGCTTATGCAATCTGTTTTAGCTTTCAAAATTTGAATACAGAATGGTTAGGTTTTCCCTTTCATTAATCATATATTTGTTCTTTGACAAAGAAAGCACGGAAGATAACGCTGTGCAGTATAAACTAAAAAATCAGATACATTTTACTGATGACGAGCCACTTGATTCATACGCCATGACTTTCGTTAGAAACGAGCGATAATCTATGAATCTAATGCAATCGTGGTGGATTGCTGGCGATAACCCATCAGTTAGGATAATGATACTCCTCTATCGTCATGGTTCGAGCGTTCAAAGCGTCGCAAGCTATGAGTAGGGCTGGAAGAAATACTTGCAGGGGTGAAATTCCCGTGGAGCTGCACCGGCAGCCGTCTGATTTTTGATATTCAATTTAGCAAGATAGGTTAAAGTAACTACCAAGTTATGACATTGAATCCTTTTTATTTTAGTGCAAGAGCCAAATTCACGCAACGTATTAGAATTAGTTTTATAGACGCGATATAATAATAGACAGATATCAAATAGCATATCCTAGTCTATGGAAAGGAGTTCATATGGTCACAGTCACTAAAAAAGACTTGATAGCACTAGGTTATGGTCCCTCTTTTTCAGCTGATATCATTATAGAGTGTAAAAAACTAATGATTTCAAAAGGGCATACGTATTATCAATCTAAAAAGTTAGATCGTGTTCCTAAAGAAGCTGTAGAGGAAGTATTAGGGATAACTTTAGATGTGTGATTTGTACTTCTTGCACTAATTGCGTAAGGAGTGAAATCATGACTAAAGATATCGTCAAAAAGGCAAAGAACGGAACTTATTATTTTAGGGCAAATTTAGGATATCACCCCATCACTGGCAAGCAAATTCAGAAGTATCGCAGTGGTTTTAAGACTAAAAAAGAAGCAAGGGAAGAATATTCGAGGTTACTTCTTACAAAGTCAGACGCATTAGAAGAAAAGCAAGATGACGTTTTATTCCAACATTTTATTGAAGATATTTTCTTACCTTGGTATAAAACACAAGTAAAAGGAAGAACGTACGATAATCGATTACCAACTGTAAGAAAACATTTCACTTTTTTTAATAACTTAATCACAACAGAAATTACCCCAATTCATGTTCAAAAATGGCAATTAGCGTTATCTAAAAAGAAGTATCGTTCTTCTTATATTAGAAATGTTCAAGGGTTGTTTTCTATGGCAATGGATCGAGCTGTTGTTTTAGGATTAGCTGAAAATAATCCATCAAAAATTGTAGGTAATGTGAAGAAAACAAAGACAAAAATAGACTTTTGGACAAAAGAGGAATTTGAAAAAGTCATCTCTCTCTTTTATAAGGAAGACTACTATCAACATTTTTTATTTATCTCGTTATGGTTTTTATTTATGACAGGTATGCGGATTGGAGAAGCCACTGCGATTCAATGGGAAGATATTGACTTTAACAAAGGTCTGTTATATATCGATAAAACACTTTACTATAAGAATTTGGATAATTATTCTTTTGTAGAACCAAAAACAAAGGCTAGTGTTCGTCATATTGCATTAGATGGAGATACATTAACGTTACTCCGCGAATGGAAGGACGTGCAGCAATCTGTCGTTCAAACCAATTTTGTAATGAGCTATAATGGTATCCCCACACAAAAGCATACGTTAGCGAATGCCATTACACGTTTTTCAAAAAAAGCTGGGGTTCATCGAATTAGATTACATGCTTTAAGACATTCTCACGCTTCTTTGCTTATTAGTATGGGCGAAAACCCATTAATCATTAAAGACCGCCTAGGGCATGAAGATATTGAAACGACACTTGGCACCTACGGACATTTGTATCCTAACAGTAACTTTGAAGTAGCCCATAAATTAGAAGGTATTATGTCGTACCAAACAGCAACAGAAAATGAAGATACTTCACCCAAGAATCAATTCACTGCTCGTTACCTGCGTAAAGGATTAAAAACAAATAATGCAATAACAATGCAATGAAAATAGAGTAAAGAGCCGAAACCCTTACAAACAAAGGGGTTTCAGCTCTCCTTCTACTACTCCCACTCTATCGTAGCTGGTGGCTTAGAAGTAATATCATACACAACGCGATTAATGTGCTGTACATCATTAACCAGTCTTGTTGAAACTTTTTCTAGAACGTCCCAAGGAATACGTGCCCAATCAGATGTCATACCATCTATTGAGGTTACAGCACGAATACCAATAGTGTAATCATACGTTCTTGCGTCACCCATAACACCTACACTACGGATGTTAGGAAGGACAGTGAAATATTGCCAAATATCACGATCTAATCCAGCTTTAGCAATTTCTTCTCGTAGAATGGCATCTGATTCACGGACAATCTCTAGCTTTTCTTCTGTAATTGCTCCTAAAACACGGATAGCTAATCCAGGTCCTGGGAACGGCTGACGCCAAATAATACGATCAGGAATTCCCAGTTGAGAGCCTAGTTCTCTAACTTCGTCTTTAAATAATGTATTTAATGGCTCAATTAGTTCGAATTGCATATTTTCTGGTAATCCACCAACATTATGGTGTGATTTAATCGTTTGTGCGGTTTCCGTACCACTTTCAATAATATCTGTATAAAGCGTACCTTGAGCGAGGAAGTCCATATCCTTTAACTTGGCGGCTTCATCATCAAATACATAGATGAATTCATTACCAATAATTTTACGTTTCTTTTCAGGATCATCTACACCCTCAAGCTTCGATAGGAATCGATCTTTCGCATCCACTTTAATAATATTCATATGAAAATCATCAGCAAATACTTTCATCACATCATTTGCTTCATTTTTTCGAAGTAGACCATGATCTACAAAAATACACGTCAGCTGGTCACCAATTGCTTTGTGAATTAAAGCAGCTACGACTGATGAATCAACCCCACCACTTAACGCACATAAGACATTGCGATCTCCAACTATTTCTTGGATTTTTTCTACTTCCATTTCAATAAAGTTTTCAATTGTCCAGTTGCCTGTACTTTGACACACATCAAAAACAAATTGCTTTAGTAAATGATTGCCGTATTCAGAATGGCGTACCTCCGGATGATACTGAACACCGTATAATGCCTTCTCTGGATGACTCATTGCTGCAATTGGTGTAGAAGAACTCGTTGCATCAACAGTGAATTGCTCAGGCACTTGCTTGACTTTATCTCCATGACTCATCCAAACTGTTTGTTGCTTTGGTGAATCTTTAAATAGAATAGGGTCGCCATTTAAGTCGATAAGTGCTTTTCCATACTCACGATTAACTGCCTTTTCCACTTGACCACCAAAGTGTAGAGCCATTAGCTGCATTCCATAGCAAATTCCTAAGATAGGAATATCTAATTCAAATAATTCCGGATCACATCGGAAACTGTTTTCATCATACACACTATGCGGTCCCCCAGAAAGAATAATTCCTTTCGGGTTCATTTCCTTGATTTCTGCCGCTGTAAGCTTATGTGAATGTAATTCACTATATACGCCTAACTCTCTAATTCGTCTAGTAATGAGCTGATTATATTGACTGCCAAAATCCAATACTAAAATCATTTCGCTGTTGTCCATGTGCATAGCTCCTATCTATATTTTTTCTCCGCTCGCCTACTAGTTGTCTCCTGATTTTATGATGGAATACATGAATATAAAAAAGTGAAAGAAGCTTTTAAGGCTATTCTATAACTTTGCCTACACCCATGTGCAAAAATATACATTTTTACCATATAATGAAAACTGGATTCCTACCCCATGCAAATAAAAACTACCAGTAGCTAGCTTTGTACGCTGTATCCGATTCGATACTACGTAGAGGCGCACAGCTACAAATAGCGGAAAAGGATAGCTTTTAATAACTACTATCCCTTATCTGCAAAAAGACAGAAATCCAGAAATATACATTATTCCGATCTTCTGCCTTCATAGTCAGAGCATTTACGGCGCTCCGGTAGAAACTTTCGAACCATATTATCGAGGATATACGAACGGCGATATTGATATTACTATAATTATGTTCCTATTCTACTAACCATCATGACGGAGGTCAAGCCAATATCCGTTTGATTAAATTTTTCCATAATTGCGCAAGTTCTTGTTTAGGAGCTTGCTCGTTTTGTTCTCGATAGAGCAATTCTTCATAATGATAGGTCAGCTTACGCATTTCATTTGTTTCATATTTACGATCGATTTTCATTGCATATTCTCGTAAGGTTTCATCTGGAAGTTTGCCATTTCCATTATGTGCTAATAATTTTAATAAATAATGATAGGCAATTTGATAGTTCCTTGCATTCCAATTACTTGATACTTTTCGCTTTAAGAACCAAGTTTGCCAATGGTATCTAGTACGATATCCAATATACACCATAATCACAACCAAAATAATTGGAATAATAATATATTCCCACCTCATCGAAACCTTAATTTCTTCTGGTGAAGCTCCTGCAGGTTCTACCTCTGGCTGCTCCTTTGCTTGCTCTTCTTGTTCAGGCAGCTCCTGCTTCTCTTGTTGCTGCTGTTCCTGTTCATCATCTGTTTGCATACCAGTATTATCAATAGACGTTTGAAAATCCGCTAGGTTAGAAAATCCTTGGGTCGGCTCAAAAGGCACCCAACCTATTTCTGGGAAATACACCTCTACCCATGAATGTGCATTTGCATTCGTCACTTCGTATAAATTATTTCCTGACTGTTTATCAATTAATTCTCCGCCAGTAAAGCCCTTTGCCCACCTCGCTGGGATATCAAGCGTTCGCAGAAGCACTACCATCGATGTAGAAAAATTATCGCAATAGCCTGCTTGCGATTCAAATAAAAATTGATCAACATAATCTTGGTGTTTCTCCGGAACAGGAACTTCTGTCGTTTGATAGGTAAATCCATTACTGGAGAAATACTGTTCAATTGCCTTTGCCTTATCATAACGATTCTCTTTATCTGCAGTAATTTCTTGTGCTAGTTCGCCAACCCGTTCCGGAAGGCTATCAGGGAGCTGTAAATATGAATCATAAGGGTCAGCTTGACCGGAAGCTTCTCGTAATGCGGTAATATCAAATGTTGGATAATCATAATTAATCGTATAGGTTTCCATGTTATCCATCAGCTCATAATCATCATTACGTAGCTGAATGGCTTCGGAACGTGCGTCCACAAAAGCCTCTGCAATTTTTGGATCGAGTTCTTTAAAACCATATGGCTGTAATAATTTATCAAACGAATGATTACCAAGAAACTTGACAGTTGCCTGCAACTTCTGAGAATCTACCGAATCATCGTACATTGGTGGTAACTTTTCAAATGGTATATAGTGTGGACTACCAGAAAACTCCCACCCTTTTCCCGTATACACATCCTTTGTCTCGATTCGCCAGTAATGATTTTGCTCTGCCGTTGCTTGAAAAACCGGTGTATAATCCTGGACAAATGATCCACCCAAACGTGAATCATCTTCGCCATAACCAACTTTTTGGATGAGCGAATTATTTCCAGAGCTACCAGCATTCTCTGCAGTGCTTGTAATAAATGGTACAGGGTCCGGCCATTGTGGATCAAACTTTGGAGCAGCGAATCCTACAACAGAAGAAAATAATACGGTTAAGATTAATGGCAATATCCAAACAGGCGATTTCTTCACCCAAGTAAATGGAATGGATTCTCGATCCAACTCCTTCATAAAATTAGCAATACCTAACGCAATAAAGGCAACAATGAAGGTTCTAAATATAGCAAATCCGCCATTATAGGCCGTGAAGGTGTCTAATATCGTTAAGTAAATAAATGTTAGTAAAACAAATAGCAGTATTCGTTTCATCACTACAAACCAGTAATGTAGCAGGTAGCTCATTAGCCAAATTAATAGAAGAAAAAGAACACTTCTAAAAAGTGGCGTCAAATCGTACCAGGTTTGCGCAAATAACGCTTGTACATTATATGAGATATCAAGAAATAACTGTTCAAACCACATCGGGCTTAAAAAAGTCGGATCTAGAAACAAGCTGTCAATAATAATAAATAAAGCAGTACCCTTCAATATAAATGAAATCCACCATTTTATTTGAAATAAGGAAAGACTAAAACAAAAGATACCATAAAGTATAAATATCATGATATTATTTGTATCTGTTATTTCCTGCAAAGGGTATAACCATTCTAGAAATAGCATGAAGCCACAAATATACAAAATAGAGGTGTAAAATATCGAATTACGTTGTTCCTGATTCATCATTTTCCTTTCACCTCTATTGGATTTTTCATCAACTGTTGTTGTGACAATACATGAATACGAATACCTTCAAACTGTAGTTGATGAATATAATGCTGATTAAGAGACATTTCTTTCGGCGATTGAATGAGCAAAACAATGACTCGCTTTGAACGCTGGTTTACTTTTTTAGCCATTTCATTAAAGTTATTATCAATATGGCTAGTAATAATTAAAATAACGCTCCCACTAGCTATCTTCATTCGTTCACGCTGCATCTGTAGCGAAAAGGATTGATTGCCACCAGGCTTCATTCTAGTAAGATGCTGTCTTACCATATCTGATTTTAATGGGTCATGATGTATCGGAAAATATACTGTACTAGCTCCTACTGTTAACAAGCCTATTTGAGTAGATTGCTTTTTCACATGTTCCATTAAAGAAAAGGTGACTTCTACCATTCCCTCAAACGTAACATCATTAAGATGCTCATCGGAGCAGCCATCTAATACTAGTAAGATATCCGTACTCTTCTCTTGTTCAAATTCCTTTGTCATAACCGTGTTCTTCCTAGCTGTCTGCTTCCAATCAATCCACGAAAATCGATCTCCAGGCATGTATTCTCGTATTCCTGTTGCCACATTTGTGTTATTTAATTGTAGCGCGGAAGAAGTCGTCGCGCCTTGCTCAAAGCTAATTATCTGTTCTTTAAATACCATTGGACGAGCATTTGGGTACACTACTAATACATCAGCAAGTTGAAACACATGCTCCTTTTTTACGAGACCAAAAAAATCACCAGTACGTATGCGAACAGCATTTAAATAATGCTCACCTCTAGGGACATGTTCCAATTGATAAGTAAAACTAAACTCCCGTCTAAATGCAGGAAAAATGACTTTTTTTAAAGTACGACTAATAGTTAGCTTATCAGGATTATCCATATACCGATACTTGTCATTTTTGTTATCCAATTTTCGTAACGAACTTGGAATCACTTCTTCACATATGCAATAGTACAAAGGGAAAGCCAATTTCCTACGAATCGTTATGGTCACGGACACACTCTCACCTGCCCCAACAACCGACCTAGAAAACTTCCTTGTCACCTTCCAATTTTTTATGGGATGTAATAGAAACCCTATCTGATAACAAAAAATCGGAATAAATCCAAAGAATAAGAACCAACTTACGAATCCACCCTGAAACATTGCATAAGAGAATAATAATAGGAATAAAAAGACAACAAACAGCCCATTTAGTATCATTCGCACATGAGCGTTCATTAACTAAATTCCTTCCGAATAGGTACATGAGTACTTTTAACAATGGATGAAATGATATCATCAGCTGTTACGCCATCATATTTCGCCTCTGAGGTTAATATAATTCGGTGTGCTAAAACATATGGAGCAAGAAATTTAACATCATCTGGTAATACGTAATCACGCTCCATAATGTATGCATATGCTTTTGCTGCTTTCATTAGGGCGATGGATCCTCTTGGACTAACTCCTAAATAAATAGACGGGTTAGATCGTGTACTAGAAATTAAATTGATAATATAGTGCTGGACATTTTTGTCCACATAAACATTTGTTACTTCTTCTTGTATCCCTTTTAACTCTTCTCTAGTAAGTACAGCTTCAATAGATTCAATGGGTTGTTCACGAGCATTCCGTTCTAGCATTTCAAGCTCCTCTCCAAACGTTGGATAACCCATCTTTAATTTTAAAATAAATCGGTCTAATTGTGCTTCTGGAAGTGGATACGTGCCTTCATACTCAATTGGATTCTGTGTTGCCATTACAAAGAATGGACTAGCTAGAGCAATCGTTTTTCCATCTACGGTAACATTTTTTTCTTCCATTGATTCTAGGAGGGAAGATTGTGTCTTAGGGGAAGTACGATTAATTTCATCAGCTAAGATAATATTGCCCAAAATAGGTCCGCCACGAAATTCGAACTCTAATGTTTTCGGATTATAAATAGAAACTCCTGTGACATCAGAAGGGAGCAAATCTGGTGTAAATTGAATTCTACGAAAATCACAATCTAATGATTTAGCTATTGTCTTTACGAGCATTGTTTTCCCAACACCTGGTACATCCTCCAAGAGAACATGCCCTTGAGCTAGTAGTGCTACTAAACTAAGAACAGCCGCATCCTCTTTTCCAATCATTACTTTATTTATATTAGTTAATACCTTTTCAATCTTTACGTTATATACTGCCGTACCCTGCATACCCTTACCCCTCTCTGCCAAACTGTTGTTTTCATGTAATTTAAATATTCTTTCAGTTCAATTTATACCTATTTTATGCAAATTCCCTTTACTATCCATCCCTTTATCTCTTTACTATCATGCATATCTTGCTAGTCCCTTTGTCATGACTTAAAAAGAATTGGGTGAAATTTTGCTAAAGCACATTTATAATATTTACACCTAAGGTTGATTAACTACAAAGTGAAACTTCAATCCGTGAAGTTTGGTTTATCCCCCGCTGATTGGTAGAGTACCACAAGGGGATGACCTAAAGGGCCTTTGAACCAATCAGACATGTACTGACAGTCGATCCTCTCTTACCAATATTGGTTTCACTTTATTTGAAGCGAGAGTGTTACTGCCAGTTATATGTGGGATAAACCTAATTAAATAAACATCTATTTCTAATTAACCTACTATTACTATACTAAAAAAGCCCTACTAGTGAAAGGCAGACAATTAAATAGTTTTCCTTACTAATATAAACGTTTATGACAATACTTATACCTACAAAGGTGAAAATTCAATCCGCGGGGGTTACTGCCAATTATATGCAGGATAATAGCGAGTAATAGACTAGTTGCGAATGAAATAGGAGATGGAGAAAAAAGTAGATACTCTTTTTCTATCTTTTCTATGTATCTTAGAAAAGCTCCAGCTTACTTCTATCCATCGTTTACATACACCCTTTTAATCCGACTCATTAAGCTAGCAAGTACTTCATCTATATTACTATGTATCCAATCGGCAATGTCTCTCGCTGAGATAATCTGCTCATGCTGGCTTCCGATAATAACAACTTCATCTCCTTCATGAACATTAGGAATAGCGGTCAGGTTTACAAATGTTTGATCCAAGGATATTGTACCAATTATCGGTACACATTGGCCTTTTACCAACACCAGGCCATTATTAGAAAGTAATCTTTTAAAGCCATCACCATGACCGATAGGAAGAACGCCGATCTTCTCATTCGCTTTCGTTACATATTCTCCACCATATCCTACACTAGAACCAGGCGGTAAGGACCTTATATGAATTAGCTTTGATTTTAAAGACAATACTCTATTTAACGAAATCAGCTTATCCTGTCTACGATCTGGAGTATATCCATAAAGGGCAATCCCAGTTCGTACCATATCAAGATGCATATCCTCTCTTTCAATCGCGATTGTCGAAGCACCTACATGGTGTACGGGAAAGGAATATCCAGCTTCATGGAGCTTCTTTGTCGTCTGCGTAAACAAATGAAATTGGTTTTCTGTTGTCGCCCAGTCCCCTTCATCCGCACTAGAAAAATGTGTGAATATCCCTTCCCAGGACAGCCCGGGTAAATGATAACAAGCCTTACAAAAGGAGAGTGCATCATTTGGTTCGATCCCAAATCGTTGCAGACCTGTATTTAGTTTTAGATGAACAGGCATGCGTTTTTGCTGTCTAACAGCCATCTTACTAATCGTTTCTGCTATATCTACTGAACTGATCGTTGCTGTCAAATGATGATATACAACATCCTTTGCTTGTGAGGAGGTTATAGGTGGTAGAATATGTATTGGGACATGGATACCACATTGACGGAGTAGAGACCCTTCTTCAACACTGGTCACTCCTATCCGATCTGCGCCAGCTTGGATTGCTTCCTGAGCGATGGGAACAATCCCATGACCATAGGCATTTGTTTTCACGACAGCCATCATCATACAATTTTTTAATTGTTTCTTTACCATTATTATATTATGACGAAATGCAGTAAGATTAACTTCCGCGATTGTATGACTAGCAGCTAATGTATTTACAAATTGGAACATTTTCTACCCCCCATTTACAATGAAGCTACCGTTCACTTAAGTCTTGAATAGCTGCAGCAAAACAATTGATAATCTCCCGAGTGATTTCACCAGGCTCTCCTGTTCCAATCTTATGATCATTTACAAATACAATTGGTACAATATCTAATTTGGTTGCTGAAATAAAAACTTCATCAGCCATCCGTAAATCATCTATAGTAAAGGCACACTCACGAACTGGAATGCCAGTTTCATAGCATAATTCAAGTATTTTCATTCTTGTAATACCGTTTAAAATGAAATGATTCGCTGGGTGTGTCATTACACAATTATCTTTTACAATGAACACATTAGAAGCACTTGCCTCTGTAATAATACCCTCTCGATGGAGAATAGCCTCTACCGCATTATTCTCTACTGCCTTTTGTTTGGCCATAACATTCGGTAGTAAGTTTAATGTCTTTATGTCACAACGTAACCAACGTATATCCTCCGTTATAATTGCCTTTGCTCCATTTTTCGCTTCTTCCTTCATTGTTTCTTCCACTTTTGTATAAGCAACTAATACAGGAGAAACGTTACTTGGATATTGATGCCATCTTTCAGCTACTCCTCTTGATATTTGTAAATAGACAACACCTTCCTTTAATTGGTTCATCGTTACAAGTTGTTTTAAGTTGTCCTTCAACGTGTCGATAGGACAAGGTAACATCATTTGAATTGCTTCAGCACTTCTTTTTAATCTTCTTAAGTGATCATCCAATAGAAAAAAATCCCCATCATACACACCAATAACTTCATAGACTCCGTCACCAAACTGATATCCTCGATCCTCTATATCAATAAGTCTACTTCTATCCATAATCGTTTGATTGTATAACATTTTATTCATCGCCAGACCTCCTAATGATTATTGAGAATACCTCTTTGCCAGATCTAACACCACCGATGTATCTACACGATTTCCACTAATGATAAGTACGACGTTGGAACCAATGAGAGTAGCTTTATTTTCTAGTATAGCTCCAATACTTGCCGCTGCAGCACCTTCAATAACTTGATGATGCTTATCGAGCATAAAAGCCATCCCTTTAGCAATTTGCTGTTCGTTTACTAATAAAATGTCATTTACATATTGTTGAACCATGGAAAATGTATATTGATTATTTAAACCAATACCACCAAGAAGGCTATCTGCTAGCGTATTATTTTCCGTAACTTCCATTGGCTTGCCCGCCTGCATACTCTCATACATAGCCGCTCCTCTTTCTGTAGAAACGCCAATAAGATATAGCTTCGGATTGGTTTGCTTTAATGCTACTCCAAGACCAGAATGCATACCACCTCCTGATAAGCCAGCAAGTACCGTATCTACTTCAGGCAGAGTTTCTAGCAATTCTAGCCCCATTGTTCCATAGCCTGCTATCACATACGGATCATCAAACGGATGGATAACAGTAAATCCATGTTCTCGCTGCAATTGATAACTATATTTTTCAGCGTCATCCTGTGATGTACCAATTACTTCCACACGAGCACCGGTAGATCTTAATACATCAACTTTTGCTTTGGGTACTCTATTGGAAATACAAATAACAGCATCGATATCAAGCTGTTTTGCAACATAACCAACACTAACTCCAAAATTCCCAGTGGAAAATGTAGTAATCCCCTTTGCTCTTTCCATTGGAGTTAAACTAAGGATCTTATTTGCTGCACCTCTTATTTTAAAAGAATTCGTTATATTCCAATTTTCCATCTTTAAATACACGGATTTTCCAGTTACGTCCGATAAATCATTTGAATAGACAAGTGAGGTAGGCTGAGCAATAGAAGCGATCCGTTTGCGAGCTTTCCAAATATCCAACAGGTCAACCTTTCTCATATCGCACCCTTTCCTTAATTCACTATTAGTCACTATTTCTTAAGAGTTGATCTTCCACATATGCAATATGCTGTTCCACTTGTTTTTGTACTAATTTAGCGTTCTTTGTAAGCAATGCCTCATATAATTGCTTATGTTCTTTATAATATGAGATTGGACTTGAATAATATTTGTCCAGATGAGCAACGTATACCCGAATCTGAACTGCTATCGATTCATATATTTTAATGAGTCGTGAATTACCACACCTATTAATTACATATTGATGAAATTTTAAATCTAGACCAAACAACTGGTCCCAATTTTCTTTTTGTGCTTCCAACTCCATTTCTTCAATAATGGACAGCAATTGTATAAAATGCTTTTTTTCCAAGTGTTTTAATGCTTTCACAAAAGCGTTTGTTTCAATCATTAAACGCAATTCAGTCATCTCATCTAAATCACGATTGGTAAACATAGAGACAAATGTGCCTTTACGGGCTCTGTTAACCACTAACTCCTCCTGTTCAAGAATCTTCAATGCCTCTCGCACAGTACTTCGACTGACATCAAATCGCTCTGCAATATCCGTCTCAATCAGCCGATCGCCAAATCCAATTTTCCGTATTAAAATATCTTGGCGAAGTTGTTCAGCAATCAATTCACCTAAAGACTTTTTTAGTAATACGCCATTATCATTCATTGATATTAACTCCTTTTTTTACCTCTTAGAAATGTGTCGACAAGTACATTAGTATTTAGTTAGAGGGGGAATAGAGTGAAACTTCCATCCGGTTTTTACTGAAACATATACGTACAAAGACTACATTCGTCACGTCCTGTGGCAACGCCTTTGTGACCTACTTCCATGTAGGCCCGAACCAATCGGACATTTACTGGCAGTCAATCCCACACTTAGCTATATTGGTTTCTCCTCATTGCTTGAGGGGGCTTACTGCCAGTTATATGCGGGATAAAGTGAGACTTCCATCCGTGGGGAAGTTTGTTTATCCCCACGGATGGTTAGACGAACCAATCGGACATTTACTGGCAGTTGACCCACACTTAGCTATATTGGTTTCTCCTCATTGCTTGAGGGGGCTTACTGCCAGTTATATGCGGGATAAAGCGAGACTTCCATCCGTGGGGAAGTTTATTTATCCCCACGGATGGTTAGACGAACCAATCGGACATTTACTG
>NZ_BAAACY010000162.1:0-4778 GCF_039521925.1 Virgibacillus salarius
CTACCTTCATCGTCGGATTTAACGATGTCATCGGATCTTGGAATACCATCGAAATATCTTTACCACGGAGTTTTTGCATCTCTTTCGTAGATTTGTTAACCAAATCCTCACCTTCAAACAAAATCTCCCCTGATTTGACAAAGCCGTGTGGCTTAGGTAAGAGCTGCATTAACGCCATCGATGTTACCGACTTTCCCGAGCCAGATTCACCAACAATCGCTAATGTCTCCCCCTTTTTCAAATCAAAGTTCACACCTCGAACAGCTTGTACTTCACCGTTGTAGGTGTTAAATGAAACGCTCAAATCCTTTACTTCTAACAATTTACTCATTTAGAAACACCTACCTTCTTATTTATGCATTTTCGGATCAAACGCATCACGTAATCCATCTCCAATTAAGTTAAATGCAATCATAATGACTGAAATCAGTACTGCTGGGTAGACTAATAGATATGGATATTGTCTGATATTGTCGAATCCAGTATTTATTAGCGTACCTAGAGATGCATCCGGCGGAACCATCCCTAATCCAATAAAGCTTAGAAATGCTTCAAAAAAGATGGCACTAGGTATCGTAAACATCGTATTAATGATAATAATCCCACTAATATTTGGAACTAGATGCTTCCGAATAATTTTTCCATTCGTTGTGCCCAACGTTCGTGCAGCAAGCACAAATTCCTGATTTTTCAGCTTCAACACTTCACCACGGACGATCCGGGCCATTCCAATCCAACCCGTTATCGTCAGAGCGATAATAATCGATATAATACCTGGCTGTAATACGAGAATCATTAATAGAATAACAACAAGATTCGGAATTCCGACTAATATTTCTAGTATTCGTTGCATCACATTGTCGACTCTTCCGCCATAATATGCGGAAATACCACCATATGCGACACCAATTACGAGATCAATCGCCGCCGCAACTAATGCGATAATTAAGGAAACTCGTGTACCTAACCATAATCTTGTCCATTGATCCCGACCAAGCGTGTCGGTACCTAGCCAGAAATATTGATCGGACATATCCTTGGCTTCATAAACATGATAAGTAGCTTTTACTTCTGCAGAATTATTGCTGCCATCCCCTTCAGACAGCACCTTTATATCAATAAATTCTTCTTGGTTATCATAACGGGATATAGCCTTTTGTGTAGCTTGTTCAACATTATCACCTTTGAATTCATCCTTTAATGTCCCATCAAAACCTAACCATGAAATATTTTCTAAAACGGGGGCATGCGGAGGCATTTTGGCTCGTGATAAGTCTTGATCATCTAAACCATGCTCATTCATACCCGGTCCGATGATACTAAATACAACAATCACAGCCAGCAGAATAACACAAAACATTGCCATTTTATTTTTGAAGAAGGTTCGTCTAGCATCTTGCATAAATGTTCGACTAGGGCCTGATATTTTTTCACTATCATTCTCTTTATCTTTTATAGGTACTAGTAATTCTTTTGGGACCTGATTTTTTTGATGATCTTTCTCCATATTAGCTTTCCCCCCCTGTAAGCCTGATTCTAGGGTCAATTAATACATATAGGAGGTCGATGATTAAGATGATTACTACAAATAAAAATGCGAAAAGTATTGTCGTTCCCATAATTACTGGATAATCATTAACCATAACCGATGTAACAAATTGTTCTCCTATTCCTGGCACAGCGAATATTTTTTCAATAACAAGCGTTCCTGTCATTAAACTCACTGCCATTGGGCCAATCACGGTCACAAGTGGAATAAGTGCATTACGCAAGCCGTGTTTAAAGATAATGCCGACTTCGCTGACACCCTTTGCACGTGCCGTTGTAATAAAGTTAGAACCCATTACTTCGATCATTTCCGTACGCGTAAAACGAGCAGCCGTTGCCATCGGGAATATCATCAAGGCGATCGTTGGTAATATGGTATGTTCAAACGTTCCCCATAATGCGACAGGGAACCAGCCTGTTTCCACGGCAAGGAACCATTGGAGTAGTCCAGCAAATACGAAGGATGGAATAGATGTCCCGAGTACTGCTAATATTGTCGAACTATAGTCAAGAAATCCATTGTGCGATATTGCAGCTATTAAACCGAATAAAATTCCTAGAATTGTTCCTACTAATAATGATTGCGCTCCCAACTGTGCAGATGGGCCTATTCGATCCATTAAAATATTCGTTACAGGTGTATTATCAAACGCAAAGGAAATACCTAGATCTCCCTGTACAAGACCTTTCATATAATTTACGTATTGAACGGGAACCGGGTCATTCAAGCCGTATTTTTCTAATACAATGGCTTTTTGTTCTTCACTCAATTTATCCTCTGCATTAAGCGGACTACCAGGCAACATTTTCATCAGAAAGAATGACACGGTAGCAATAATAAACAGTGTAATTGCCATATACATGACGCGACGTAAAATGTAGCGTAACATGCTTGCACCTCCTAAAATTAAGCTAATGTTCAATATTATGAGAATATATCAATATAAGGGGAAAAAGAGAGTATGCATCATGCAGTGCCTACTCTCTCTTTAAAATTTCTATCTTAACTTAAAATGATGTGCGCTTATTCTACACTTGCCCATTTGTACTCATATGTTGGACCAAATGCGTTCATGTATACGCCATGCATCTTAGGAGATACTAATTGTGCTTTAGCACGTTGATAAACAGGTGCTATTGCAGCATCTTCAAATAAAATCTTTTCTGCTTCCAAGAAATTCTCGTAGCGAGCAGTATTATTAGTAGCTAATTCAGTTGTCGTTTCTTCTACTAATTTGTCATATTCTTTATTTGAATATCCCATTTTATTGTTTCCACCGTCTGTCACCCAAAGGCTCATATATGTGTATGGGTCAAGGTAATCTGGTCCCCAACCAGACAGTTGGATGTCATAATCCATTTTTGTGTCTAGGTCTAAACGTTGTTCACCAGGTACTTGCTTTAGGTTGATTTTTAGGCCATCTAGATTTGACTCTAGTTGATTAACAAGATATTCATTCATTGTTTTAGCCGTTTCTGTATCACCAGATAGGAATTCAAGCTCAATGGAATCTTTACCTAATTCTTTTAGACCTTTTTTCCAGTATTCTTTTGCTGCTTCTGGATCATACGTAATATGATCTCCACTTACTTCGCGGAAGTCTTTTTCACCTTCTGGCATTTGAACAAAGTTTTCCGGAATTAAACCATTTGCAACGACAGAACCATTGTTAAGAATAACATCAACTAATGATTGCTTATCGAATGCTCTACTTAGTGCAGCACGAATATTTGTATTAGCTAAAGCTTCATTTCTTGTTTCATTAAATTTTAGATACCATACTGACATTTCAGGAGAAACATTGTAATCTTCGTGTGTAGCATATTGGTCAACCAAATCTGAAGATAAGTCAGCACGATCTACTGTACCTTTTTCATATAGGTCCACTGCTGTTTGTGGGTCTTTAACAACCTCATATGCCAATTTATCTAGTTGTACTGTATCCGCATCCCAGTAACTTTCATTCTTTTCTAGATCCCAAGAACTGCTTGTGCTAGTCCAATTTTTCAATACAAATGGACCGTTTGATAATACTGTCTCAGAACTTGTAGCATATTTATCACCTTGTTCTTCAACGAACTTTTCATTTAATGGTAAGAACGTACCGAACGTTGTGAGTGATTCAAAATATGGAGTTGGGTTTTCAAGCTCAACTACTAATGTATAATCATCTTTAGCAGTAACTCCTAACTCGTCTACAGCAGCATCTCCACTACTAACGGCTTCAGCGTTTTTAATAACACCGCTCATCATGTAAGGACCATACTCTGAACCAGTTTCAGGGTTAACCGCACGTTGCCATGCATAAACAAAGTCATTTGCAGTAACTGGGTCCCCATTTTCCCATTTAGCATCTTCACGTAGTGTAAAAGTCCAAGTTAGACCATCGTCACTTACTTTATGTTCTTTTGCGATACCTTCTGTAGGTTCGCCATTTTTATCTAAGCGATATAGTCCTTCCATAGTAGAACCTAAGAACTGGAAAGAGAACTCATCTGTTGCCATGGAAGAATCCATTGTAGAGATTGTTCCACTTTGTAATAGATTAAGTGTATTATCGCCACTACTTTCACTTGTACCAGAATCTTTACTTTTTGATCCTTCAGTACTATTGTCATCGCCACCGCAGGCTGCTAAAAAAACACTTAGTACGATACCAAGTGCAACCAATAATGACCATTTCTTCATACTAATATCCTCCCTTAGATGTCCCTTTTTTCTGAATATTTTAGTATTTTTCGCTACTAAGAATTCGGTTACAGTTAAAAATTATATAACTTTTAGACAAGTTTGAAAAGGCTTTTTACCTAAAACAGTTTATTTTAATTATTCCTACATTTCTTAATTTATAAGACTTCGTTATTACTAAAATGTCGTTTAATCCTGATTTCATGCATGGTTTCGTCATTTTTCTACAAAGTTTTCATATTCAAAATTTTAGGATATTTGGTTTAAAATACAAGTAATTTTCAGTCAAAAGAATGACGTTTTAAGAACTATTTAAAAATAGGTAACTGAATTAATTTTCATTTTTTAATATCCTTATTGAAATCCGATTCATCTAGAAGTGTTATAAAAATCAAAAAAGCTACTAAAATTAAGAAAAACCTGAGCAAAATTCGCTCATTCCTTATCACTAAATGCTCAGATCTACGCTTCCTCTGGGGCTGGGACAAAACCCAGTAACTGAAAAAAGTGGTACGCCAATTTAGGGCGTATCACTTTTTTT
>NZ_BAAACY010000163.1:0-4776 GCF_039521925.1 Virgibacillus salarius
GAAAGCGAAGTAATTAGTCGGAGCATTGCCAATATACATCAAACATTTCAAAATAACTACTTGGCTTAACACAGTCATTGCACTGATTTTATACTTTCTTAAAGCGCAAGCGCTCGATTAGAAACGTAGCGACTGAAGCGAGTGATTGGAGGTAAAGGAAGCACGGTAAGCTTGCGAGCCGATGATGGCTTAGATTAGGACGATTCGTGAAGTCACCTCGTTTCTGGGCGCTGGAACTGGACGCGGCTTAACACGCCCATATTTATCCACATGGGCTAATTTTATAATGTCGTAGACAAAAAAGCTGTCAAAATAATACTTCGACAGCTTGGAAATTCTAAAGAACAATTGCAGCAATCCAACCAAATATAAACAATGGGATATTGTAGTGAATAAAGGTTGGGACTACCGTATCCCAAATATGATGATGCTTTCCATCAGCATTTAAACCAGACGTAGGACCAAGTGTACTATCAGATGCTGGTGATCCTGCATCCCCTAATGCACCTGCTGTACCAATAAGTGCAGCTGTAGCGAGTGGGGAAAAACCTGCTACTAAACAAATCGGGACGTACAGTGCAGCCAATATCGGGATCGTCCCAAAGGAGGACCCAATTCCAATGGTTACTAGTAACCCAACCAACAACAGAATAAATGCAATAAGCGCGTGATTATTATCCAAAAAACCAGATGAAACTTCTACTAAAGCCTCTACTGCACCTGTTTCTGTTAAAATATTTCCATAACCTGCTGCTACCAGCATTACAAATGCGATTGTTCCCATCATACCAATTCCCTCTGTGACTACACGATCTCCTTTATGAAATGGAATAACCAAGAATAGGAACATGAAAACAAGACCGGTTAATGCGCCAACAATTAAATTCTCTGTAATAATTTGTACAATTAAGGCAGCAAATATCGATATTAACGTAAATACATGTTGTTTTGTAAAGCGGATGTTTGTTGCCTCTACAGCCGCAGCCGTGTCTGATTCTCCAACAAATGAATCTGGATCACGATCTTTCCGATAGGTTATAAAGATAGCGATCAATAATCCGATAATCATTCCTGAGCCAGGGATAAGCATTGCCAAGGCAGACTCACTAACTGTAATATTAGCTCCGTGTTGATTCATCCCTGTAACAATCGTCTCATGAAAGATTAATCCAAAACCTGCTGGAATAAGAATGTAAGGAGCTTTAAGCCCAAAGGTTAGAGCTGTTGCAACTGCGCGACGATCCATTCGCATTCGATCAAATAATTGTAGTAATGGCGGTATTAATATAGGTATAAATGCAATATGCACAGGTACTAAATTTTGTGATAATGATGCAACTCCGGCAATTGCTAATAGCATCATAGTCTTTTTTCCTGTTAGCACGCGTATTAAATAATTTACCAATAATGACGTAATTCCAGTATAGCTAATAGCAACGGCAAATGCTCCTAAGAGTATATAACTTAAAGCGGTATTTGCGCCACCTCCCATACCTCCCACAAGCATATCCATTGATTCAACGATAGTTAACCCTGACATTAAACCTGCTGTTAAAGCTGCTGCGATAATAGCAATAATTACATTCACACGTAATAAGCTTAATATCGTCATCACAAGAACAGAAACGATTACAACCCATTCCATGTTTTGTTTCCCCTCTTTCTTCCCCTTTAATACTTCACTATGATAAAGTAATAAAGCGTAAAAATCAACCCCCTTTCCCTTCCATTTTCTTCAATAACCGCTTTTAGCATGAAATAATCCCCCTCTTCTTTTGTTTTATGTAAGATCCAAGAAAGATATTCAATTCTTTTATTCAAATATAAAAAGCTATCGAGGAGCTTCTCGACAGCTATATGGAAAGTATGCTTCATTATTTTACATTATACGAAAAGGATACGTAATCTTGAATAGGAATCCAAGCGCCAATTCCTTGCTTCGTTACATTTTTAATTTCAATTGATTTTTTGGACCCCTTCAATTTTAAATACACTTCTCCAAACGTTACTTGCCCTTTTTCATTAACAGCTGGTGCAAAAGTTTGTAGCTTTGCATACTTATTTGCTGCAACATTATAGGTATTATCTTTTTTAGTATTTTTTCCTATTACAGTCTGATAAGAAAGTGGAAGCTTGGTCTTTGTCTTTGATTTTAGTAGCATCATTTTTTTCACATCATCAGGCTTATTAATTTTATTGGTAAGTGCACCCTTTATTTCTTTTTGCTCTTGTTGAACATAACGCAATTCCTGCGCTTCTGTTCCTCCAGTATTATTTAATTCATTCATATTAATTTGCTGATACTCCCAATTAATCGTTGTTTCCGATGATTCATAATTTAATGGCCACCTTCCAATATAAACCATGCCACGATATCCTATCGCTATTGGTGAAGGTTTTAACGATGTTTCATTAAGCATCTTAATTAATACAGGGTTTTCTATTTTAATGTCTAATTCATCCATTAGCTCCTTCGTTAGTTCACTTGGCTCAATAACCTCCTGATCTTCTGTGGAGTTTGGAAATGTATTTTCTTTAGATACATTGAGAACGTGACTAGGTATTTCAAATGGATCCTTCTTCTTCTCTTTTTCAGCACTAAAGCTGTTAGCTGGAAATACAGAAGCAAACATTATAGCTAGAATCATGACCGAACTACACCATTTAACTTTATTCATATGTCTTATCCCTTCTTTTTTCACATAGTTTCTTTCTGACATATGAATTTTATACCTGCTTATACAAAATTAACGGCTTAATTCAATTGTTTCAATTGTTTCTTCTATCCTTATACTGTTCTCAACAGAACGTACCATAGCACAATTTTTTCTAGCTATTGCTAAATTTTTATACAATTTATCAGGATCTAAATGATGCCCTTTTACCGTAAAATGTAGTACTATTTTTTCAATCCGATTTGCTTCGTCCGGATTTCTTTCTACCTCTGCAGTAATTTTTATATCTTCTAGCTCTATTCTTTGTTTCTCTAGAATTTTACGATACACCGAACCACTACAACCTGCAATGGATGCTATCATTAACTGATATGGTCGAAAACCATATTCCTCATTTCCCGATATTTCCAACTCACCATACGCTAGACTTGTTCTTAATCCATTTTCTTTTAAATATAATTCCACTCTTGTTCCCTCCAATTATCTTCCTATTGATTTTTTCATAATGTGAAACCTCAATCAGTTGGGGGTTGTTTATCCACCACTGATTGCTAGTACCATAAAGCTATGACCTAAATGCCTTTGAACCCATCTAACATTTACCGGCAGTCGATTCCCCACTTTCCGTTAGTGGTTTCCCTTTATTGCTTGGAAGTGGGGGGCTTACTGCCAGTTATAATTGTAATAAAACAACGCTATTATATTTTTCCTTATTTATTATAATCATAAACGATTTAGATACTATATACACAATAATTGACCTTTTTCAAGTTTGCTATTAGATTTAAGTTAGAACTTCATTAAAGGGGTACAACAATGAATACTGCAAATTATCGTTTCTGGATATTAATAGGACTTGTGTTAATTTCTGGTTTTTCACAGGGTATGCTACTTCCCTTACTTTCTATTATTTTAGAACAAAATGGTATTTCCTCTACAATTAATGGACTACATGCAACAGGTTTATATATTGGTGTCTTATTGGCCTCTCCTTTTATGGAAAAACCGATGCGTAAATTTGGCTTTAAACCAATAATTGTTGTAGGTGGCATGCTTGTAATTATTTCTTTGGGAATTTTCCCATTATGGGATGCTTTATGGTTTTGGTTTATTCTTCGAATGATAATTGGAATTGGCGATCAAATGCTGCATTTCGGGACACAAACTTGGATTACCGCAACAGCAACAGAAAATACAAGGGGAAGAAATATTGCTTTATATGGATTATCATTTGGATTAGGTTTTGCATTAGGACCATTAATGACGAGACTATTATCCGTTCATCAAGCATTGCCATTTATTATTTCAGCACTTTTAAGCCTTTTGGTCTGGTCAACATTAATTTTTATTCGTAACCAATGGCCTGAGGATGAAATCGACAGCGCTTATCCAACGAGCTCTGTTCAACGATTTATGAAGACGATTAAAATAGCTTGGGTAGCACTTCTACCAGGATTCGGCTATGGATTCCTAGAGGCATCATTACATAGTATTTTTCCCGTGTACGGACTACGAATCGGCCACCAGGTTGATATGCTAGCCTTAATTATTCCTTGTTTTGCTTTTGGCAGCTTAATTACACAATTACCTCTAGGTATACTTAGCGATAAATATGGAAGGAAACCGATTCTATTAACTGTTTTATCCTTAGGAATTATTTGCTTTTCGTTGTCAGCAGTATGGGAGTCATCGGTTCTAGGACTGTTTATCTTGTTCACGCTCGCAGGCATGTGTGTTGGATCATTGTTTTCTCTAGGTATATCTTATATGACTGATTTATTACCGGGAAACCTCTTACCTGCAGGCAATCTAATGGTAGGTATCATGTTTAGTTTAGGTAGTATTAGTGGACCATTTATTGGAGGTTTATTTATAGAAAAGCTTCCTCATGTATCTTTTTTCTACTTAATTACTATTGTGCTAATCATCATTACAGGTGCGATTTTTTTCCAAAAGGACAAACACCAGGAGCAGCAAATATAAAATGAGGCTGAGACAAAAGAATGAAGAAACAATAAAAAACGAATGATAAGGTACCGACCCCCTGAAGTTAGAGTAAAAAATCTAATTTCAGGGGGGGTTTTTGTGGCTAAATATAGTG
>NZ_BAAACY010000164.1:0-5673 GCF_039521925.1 Virgibacillus salarius
ATAGCTACTAGAGGAAGCGTAAATCTGAGCATTTAGTGATAAGGAATGAGCGAATTTTGCTCCGTTTTTCTTATCTCTGTAGCAGTATATATATCACGTATATAACTGGCAGTAAGCCCTCATTGATTGAAGTTTCACTTTATGGCATCTTGACTTTAAAAACAAGTTGGAATTATTCTATTATTAATTCAATTTGTTGTTTAGTAAAAATCGAGTAGGAGGGAACATCTAATGAATCAAAAGAAAACGAATTTGCTCCGTGAGCGTTTATTGCATGGATACAATCAGGAATTAGATTATGGAGGGGTATCTGGTGAGCGAATTGCTGATCGTTTAAACGAAATAGCTACTATTGGTCGAACTGAAGATGGTGGGTCCAATCGTCCAGGGTATTCAAAAGAGGAAGTGGCTGCTCAAAATAAAGTTGCCATGTGGATGAAGAACGCAGGACTAGAGGTGAAAGAAGATGGTGCTGGGAATTTAATTGGAAGACTAGAGGGTAAAGAAGCTACACGTCCCGCTATTATGAGTGGTTCCCATGTGGACAGTGTACCAAATGGTGGCCATTTCGATGGAGTGCTTGGTGTGATTGCCGCATTAGAGGTAGTAGAGGCATGGAATACGATAGGATATCAACCAACGAAACCCTTTGAAGTAGTGGTGTTTGCTGATGAGGAGGGGGCGCGGTTTAATGGTGGGCTGAATGGAAGTGAAGCAATGATTGGAAACTTTAATATGGAAGAGAAAAAACAGTTAGTGGATAAGGAAGGATATAGCTTTGAAGAAGTTCTAAAACAGGTTCAATTAAGTGTGGAAGGCTATCAGAATGCGAAACGGGATATGAACGAGATTGAATTATTTGTAGAGGTACATATTGAGCAGGGGAAACAGTTGGAAAAAGAAGGGCTGCCATGTGGTGTTGTGACAGGAATTGCTGGGCCTTGCTGGTTGGAGCTCACATTTTTAGGAGAAGCAGGTCATGCAGGAAATACACCGATGAAAGATCGAAAGGATGCTCTTGTAGCCGCAAGTGAATTTATCTATCAAGTGAATAAGCTACCCAAAGAAATGAATGATACTGCTGTTGCTACCATTGGGAAACAACTCGTAGAACCAAATGGTGTAAATGTTATTCCGGGTAAAGTAACTTTATATGTTGATATTCGAGATATTTATCAGAATACTAGAGATGTATTAGTGGATAATGTTTTAAATCTAGCAGAAGCGATTGCCGATAAGCATCATCTTATGTTTAACTATGTAGAAAAAACGAGGGTAAAGCCAGTACCGATTATGAATGATAAGCAGGAATTATTAGCAGAAACCATCGAAGAAATGGATATGAAACCTTATAAGTTACCAAGTGGAGCTGGACATGATGCCATGATTATTGGCGAAAAAGTTCCAGTAGCCATGCTATTTGTCCAAAGCAAGAATGGAATTAGCCATAATCCTTTAGAATGGTCTGATTTAAGTGATTGCGTACAAACCATACATGTGTTGAAAAATTTTGTAGAAAAGATACAGTAAGCATATTTAGTGGATAACCGACAAGGGGGGAGGTAACCTTTTAATTCTGTTTCTGTATCTTCTCTGTCAAAGCGTTCCATATGATAATAATAGGTAGCTTCAGGAATACCCACAACAAGAAGAATACCTTTTAATCGGAATCCTTCTTCTTTGAGTTCGAATGCCACCTTTGCCTGTGCTTTTCGTAGAAGGCATTCGGATTCTCCCGAAAAGCTTTTAGCTTTTTTAAGTAGGCATTCTCTAGCCTTAGTAGTTCGTTCTCACGTTCTAACGCTTCTTCACGTGTTCTCTTTTTTGCTTCCTGCTTCTTCTGATTAATGGGTTTTTTAGGCATAGAAGGACGCCCCTTTCGTTTTAATTCCAGGCCTTCCTTACCTTGTCTGCGAAATTTTTTCATCCAGAGTTTAACAATGGACGAATTGCTCAACTTAAATGGAACAGCAGTTTCTCTATAAGAAGCACCTGTCTCTAACATAAATTGTATCGTATCTAATTTAAATTGAACAGAATACTCCTTCTTTGTTTTTCTCCGTTCTAGTCCCTTCATACCGTGACGCTCATAGTTTTTCACCCATTCATATAGTGGTGTAAAGCTACTCATATGATATTTTTTGGCTAAGGAACGATATGAAAGATTTCCATCTATATACTCGGTGACAACCTTCCCTTTAAATTCTTCACTATATTTAGCCACAAAAACACCCCCTGAAATTAGATTTTTTACTCTAACTTCAGGGGGTCGATACCTTATCGTTCGTTTTTTATTGTATCTTCATTCTTTTGTCTCAGCCTCTCATAATAAACCATCTTGTTCGAATAGAAAATTGTATGGGATATCGATAAAAATAAATTGTTGTTCTGAGATAGGATGGGAGTATGTCCTAATTCGCTCGTCTCTCTCTATATCTGTATATAAATCAGAAAGTATTCCTTTTTTCTCCATATTCATACGTACAATATTTTCAAAGAAGTACGGGCGCCAGCTCCAGTTTTTTTGTCGTCCTTCGTTACGCAATTCCCATTCACCATCCAGATTCTTTTCCGCGTTGGAGGATAATTGAAAGCCTGCTTCATTACAAATATATACTCGAAATGTAAATGCATCACAATCCTTAGCAACGGTCAGGATTGTTTCGTCATAAGGGGCATCTGGATTTATTTTTTTCAAAGTTGTTCCTAATTGTTGATTAATTCTATTTGTCAAATCTAACTGCGCTTTCATTTTCTTATGCTCAAACGTTATAAAATGGTGGAAATCTTTCTTAACTTTATCCTTACAGTTGTCTGCTGATATAAATTCAGGGTGTATCTTTTCCAAATAGCTTCCTTGATAATAACGACCACCATTTCGCCATGCATAATTTAATTGTTGGAACGTTGTAATGCCTTTAAAGAGTAAGGTTGCGCCAATTTTACGAGAAAGCATAGATAATAAATGGTGTACATCTTGATACAATTGAGGTAGGTCATCATCTTGTAGAAATGCTACATCTACTTTTATTATATTGGGTTTAATGATAGCTAATTTATCTAGGTTACCATTACGTTGACCAACGTCATCAATTGCGATTTGTAAACCATATGTTTGTATATATGCAAATAAATGCTTTAGTTCATAGATATGATCTGTGACAAATGACTCAGAAAATTGTAGTATTAAATTTTTTAGCATCAGTCCCTTTTCAGCATAAGTATTTAATAATGCCATCATGCTATCGCCATCATCCTTGAGCAATAAATTAGCATCATAATGAATAAATAAAAATTGGGACTGATCCGAACATATATACTTATCTAATACCTTATGAAGCACCGCATTACTTAGCTCTAATCGGAATTCGCTCGGTATCGATTCATCTTTTACAAACCAACAGAGGTTATGTAATTCTTTGTCTTCTCCTTGAAAATAAGGTATAACTTCATAGCCAATAATTAATTGATTTTCTGCACTTATAATCGGATCGAAGTATGGAACGATCTGATCAAGCTTCATCATGATATCTAATGGGTCCATACGTATCAACTCCATAATTGTCCTTTATACCCCATAGTATAGCATGTATGAATACGATTTTCTCCTAACATAGCCTATAATAATAACCAAGTTTTGCTAAATGAAGAAAGTAGAGCTTCTGTATTTTCTGTAAAAATAGAATAACTATCTTAGATTTGTTAGTACGATAACTTTTCATTTTCATGCATTACAATATTCTTATAGATATCTAAAAGAGGTTGGAACGAAAGAATATTTAGATATGTAAAACCCAAACTTTATCTGAAATAGTTTAGATGAAGTTCGGGTTATTGTTATGGTTATAGGTAGTGCATTCATTACTAAGTCAAAATGCTTCGCTTTTCGCGGGGACGTATTAGCTTCCTCAGAAAGCAAAGAACGCTTTCCTGTGGGATGTTCAGGCTCACGCTTTTCCCGTAGGATAAGGAAGGCTTCGGTAGCGATACATTGCACGCAGAAAAAGCGTTTTTCTTTTTCAAGGAGTCTACGAAATTTGACTGCGCTTCGTATGAACATTTATTTTATCGTTCAGCTTTGAGTTAACTATTTTAGTTTCGCTTATATATTCTAAATAACTTAAGATAATCTGTGAACTGACCAAATCGTTCCAGTTGCATCTGTACCGCCTAGATCGACATTAATAGTTAATCCATCTGCGACATATTGAATAGCAATGACATCCCCAGCATCTAATTCTACATCTCCTTCTAATGTTACTTGGCCGCTTCCTAGTATGGCCCTTAATGTTAGCAATAGAACAATGTCTACGTTTAGAACGGGAAATAACCCTGTAATTAAGTCTGTAGTAACTGGTGATATTCGTTGGACTACTAAAGCTGGATTTATTCCTGCTCCTAATGAAACAGTAATAGCTGCTGTAGTTGAGTAACTGATAACAGCTTTTATAGAATATCGTCCTGTTGCAGGAATGGTATATGTTCCAGCTACTTCGTCAAATCCTGCTGCATCATAAAAAGGACTCACTACAGACCAATTGTCCAGTTGGGTATCGGCAGCTACAGTTGTAGGGACCCTGTTAGCGGAAAAGCCGATATCTGTTACAATATCTCCCGTTGCGCCAGTAACGCCAGTAACGCCAGTAGCGCCGGTAGGTCCGGTAGCGCCAGTAACGCCAGTAGCACCGGTAGCGCCAGTAACGCCAGTAGCGCCGGTAGGTCCGGTAGCGCCAGTAACGCCAGTAACGCCAGTAGCGCCAGTAACGCCAGTAACGCCAGTAGCGCCAGTAACGCCAGTAACGCCAGTAGCACCGGTAGCGCCAGTAGCACCGGTAGTTCCAGTAGCCCCCGTAACGCCGGTAGCCCCAGTAGCGCCAGTAACGCCAGTAGCGCCGGTAGGTCCGGTAGCGCCAGTAACGCCAGTAGCGCCGGTAGGTCCGGTAGCGCCAGTAACGCCAGTAGCGCCGGTAGGTCCGGTAGCCCCAGTAGCGCCAGTAGGTCCAGTCGGCCCAGTAGCTCCAGTAGCTCCAGTAGCTCCAGTAGGTCCAGTAGGTCCAGTCGGCCCAGTAGCTCCAGTAGGACCATTTTCACAACATGAAGGTAAATTAATTTCATTTATGATGTTTAAGTTACCACATCGACAGTGGTTATAGTGTTTATTACAATTAGTACAGTAGCTATGATTTATATCTTCATCGTAGCTATCAATATACTCCACATGTAATTCTTTGTTTTTGCAATATGAACAGTTATTTTTATTAGCAGGACAATTACATCTTTTATGGTAAAATTGTGGAAATTTACTGCTCGACATCTTGTTCCCTCCTCTAACAAAAGCTGGACTTCTATATTCTATTAAAAGAAAAAAATGACGGTGTAATTCAAAACCCTACTATCCGGTAAAATAATGTAAAAGTTTACATCTTATACAGGTAGGAAATACGTATGTGAGAGAGGAATTTTAGTGGAATTCAAGAAAATTAGTATATTTGTCAGGAGCTTATTATGGCAGTATAATTTCTGAATATTAAGCTTAACACTAATTTATAACAGAGATTATTAGAAAAGGGTCTTTTATAGAATGTAATATTCATTTCCAAAAAAGGGGCTGGGACAAAACCCAGTAAAATAAAAAGTGGTACTCGCCAATAATTTGGTAAGTACCACTTTTTT
>NZ_BAAACY010000165.1:0-27126 GCF_039521925.1 Virgibacillus salarius
GGATGGAAGTTTCACTTTATCCCGCATATAACTGGCAGTAAGCCCCCCACTTCAAGCGATAAAGTGAAATGAATATGGATAAGTGTGTGGTCGACTGCCAGTAAATGTCCGATTGGTTCACCTAACCATCCGCGGGAGATAAACACACTCCCCCACGGATGGAAGTTTCGCTTTATCCCGCATATAACTGGCAGTAAGCCCCCCACTTCAAGCGATAAAGTGAAATGAATATGGATAAGTGTGTGGTCGACTGCCAGTAAATGTCCGATTGGTTCACCTAACCATCCGTGGGAGATAAACACACTCCCCCACGGATGGAAGTTTCACTTTATAAATAATGAAAAATTGAGGGAGGAATGAGCATGAGTGTTGAAAGCGATTTCAAAAAAGAAGAATTTTCGAAAGGTAAGCCAGATTTCATTGCAGTATCTGAAAGTAAAGCATTTAAAAATTTAATTGCTAAACGGAAAAAGTTTATTCTACCGCTTACTGTTTTCTTTTTAGTTTTCTATTTTATGTTACCCATTTTAACTTCGTATTCTACAATTTTAAACACGCCGGTAATTGGCGATATCTCTTGGGCATGGATTTTTGCGTTTTGCCAATTTATTATGACTTGGGTTTTTTGTACCGTTTATGTTAAAAAATCAGCAAGCTTTGACCGCCAATCAGATGAAATCGTTGAAAATCAGCTAGGGGGTAGACATGAATGAATGCTACCGTAGTAACACTCTTCTTAATTATTGTCATAGCTACCTTGGTAATTACCTATTATGCAGCTAAAAAAACGCAAACAACCGGAGATTTTTATACTGCCGGTGGTGGATTAAAGGGGTGGCAAAATGGTCTTGCTATCGCAGGTGATTACCTATCAGCCGCTTCTTTTTTAGGCATAGCGGGAGCAATCGCGCTTTACGGATTTGATGGCTTCTTTTATAGTATTGGATTTTTAATAGCATATTTAGTTGTAATGTTCTTAGTAGCAGAGCCTCTTAGGAACTTAGGGAAATATACATTGGCAGACATGATTAATGCAAGATTTGATGCTAAAAAAGTAAGAGGAATTGCCGCGCTTAGCACGATTACTATTGTCATATTTTATATGATTGCCCAGCTTGTTGGTGCAGGAGCTTTAATTCAGCTATTATTTGATATAGATTATTGGATTGCAGTGCTAATAGTTGGAGTAATGATGACAATATATGTCTTATTTGGAGGCATGACGGCAACGAGCTGGGTGCAAATTATTAAGGCAGTATTATTAATGATTGGTACAGTGATTATTGCATTTATGGTATTGGCGAAGTTTAATTTTAATATTCTAGGCATGTTTAGCGAGATGAAAACGGTAACTAGTCATGGAGCAGATTACTTAAACCCAGGATTGAAGTATAACGTACCACTAGATACAATATCATTAATGTTAGCTTTAGTTCTCGGTACTGCAGGGCTGCCACATATTTTAATGCGGTTCTTTACAGTAAGAAATGCCAAAACAGCAAGAAGTTCTGTCGTAACAGCAACATGGGTCGTTGGTATATTTTATGTATTAACTATCTTTCTAGGATTTGGAGCAGCAGCATTTGTTGGGGAAGAGCTAATTACTGCGGCAAATCCTGCTGGTAATATGGCTGCTCCATTATTAGCAGAAGCACTTGGTGGAAATTTTCTAATGTCATTCGTTTCAGCGGTAGCGTTTGCAACCATACTTGCTGTTGTCGCTGGCCTTGTTTTGTCTGGAGCTTCCGCTTTTGCTCATGATATTTATGGACAAATTATAAAAAAAGGAAAAGCAACGGATAAGCAGCAGATGCTTGCAGCACGTTATGCTTCCTTAGGCGTTTCCGTATTCTCCATCATATTTGCCCTATTTGCACAAACAATGAATGTTGCATTCCTTGTATCGTTAGCATTTTGTGTTGCGGCAAGTGCCAATTTACCTGTGATCCTTTATACAATTTATTGGAAACGATTTAATACAGCAGGAGCAATTACGGCAATGTTATTCGGTCTCGTATCAGCGCTTGTTCTAGTTTCGATTAGTCCAAATGTATTTTCACCTATTGAAGGAGCAGCAATATTTGTTGGTGAACCTATTTTCCCATTAACCAATCCTGCATTGATTTCAGTACCATTAGGCTTTTTAGGCGGGTATATTGGAACTATGCTTTCTAAAGAAGTAGATTTAAACCATTATGCAGAAGTTCAAGTAAAAGCAAATACCGGGTATAGGGAATAGAAATGTAAATATGGCTGGCTCTCCATCGGAGTCAGCTTTTATTTAAATGAATGGCTTTTTTAGATAGTTTATCAGCATGGAAGTTTTGTTTCTCCGGAATCCATTTGATAAAAAAGAAAGAAAAGTGTGCTGCTTCCTCTTGTATTTTCTGTAGTAATGGCAAAAATTTTTGGTTTTTAGTGAATCCTTTCTCAATTACATCGACGACTAGCTTAGAATCAGATCGAAAGGAAAGAATCTCCTCTGGGAATTCTTTTCTGCATAATTCAAGTGCCTGAATTACAGCAAAGAACTCTGCTTCGTGATTTGATAGTATACCTAATGGATACGCATAATGATAATTATTTTTCCCTTTTTTTATAAATATCCCCGCACCACTTGGACCAGGATCTCCATTTGCAGCACCATCTGTGTACACTTCGATCATTCTTGATTACTCCCTTACTTGTGAAATACATTTCAACTGTGTTTTTACTGTCAACTAATCGGAGTATATGCCGAGATCTTAGTGACAGTAGTAGGACTAACTAACAGCGATGGATAAACGAATCGCATTATTGAAGCTTCAGCATTATTATAGCATGCGTAGATAGTAGGGAGAAAACCTATCGTTATTTTTTAGCTAATAAACTAGCTGTAATAAAAAATTTATGGCAAAATAAATGATAGGGGAAGTATTGGGGGGATAGACATGAAATTACAACTTGTAAATGAGCAAGTGTTGCAATGGAAAATGAATCAGTCCCTAATGCAATCCATTCAGTTATTACAAATGTCTAGTATGGAACTGATGGAATATATAAGGGAAATAGAAAAAGAAAATCCAGTCATTGAAGAAATTAGGTATAATGATGAGCATGTTCAGTATCGTTCTTCTGATACCTCTGTTTCTATTGGAGAAATCAATTCATCGGAGTTGACCTTATATGATCAATTAAAACAGCAATTGTTTACGCTTTCTATTTCCGAGGAAATAAGACCTGTTGTCTTGTTTGGAATTGATTCATTAAATGAAAGCGGTTACTTAGATGTATCATTGGACATATGGGCAGCTAAGTGTAATACTACCATTGAAATAGTAGAAGAAGCTTTAAAGCATATACAATCCTTAGAACCAGCTGGTATAGGTGCTAGATCATTATCTGAATGTATTGAGTTACAACTAGCAGCACAATCGTTCGTACCAGCCTTTTTGCAGGATCTCATACAAGAACACATAGAATGGCTGGCAGATGATAATATTCAGCGAATATCAGAACACTATGGAGTGTCTCATTCGTACGTTGAAGAAGTCATTGATCATATTAAAAATTGCCACCCTAAGCCAGGTCAGCTTCTTACAACGAAAAAAGCTGACTATATTATTCCAGAAGCTACTATTTTTAAAGAGGCTGGTAACTGGAAGATATCATTTTATTCGTGGAGCGTTCCAAAAATTACGATAAATACGGTTTACCAAAATAGTACCTTTAAGGAAAAACAAACTGCTAACTATGTGAAAGAAAAATTAAATCAGCTAGAATCGTTAAAAAAGGCTATTGTCTATAGAAGTGATACGCTGGAGCGGGTAATCCAGGTGATTGTTGAAAAGCAACATATGTATTTTGAAAAAGGAGCATCTATGCTTAGGCCTCTGACTTTGAGAGAGATTGCAAGTGATTTAGATCTGCATGTTTCCACAATAAGTCGAACGGTAGCTAATAAATATGTTCAAACAACGAATGGGGTACTGCCACTAAACTTCTTTTTGCAATCAGGTATTAAACAAGCAAACGGTTCAAAAGCATCTGCCTTAGCAGTAAAGCAGATGATAGCTGAACTAATTAGCAATGAAGATAAGATAAATCCTTTATCGGATGAGAAGATAAAAAATAAGTTAGCACTTGATTATAATTTGCAAATCGCAAGAAGAACAGTGATGAAATATCGAGAACAATTAAATATTCCGGCATCACTCAAACGGAAGGAGAGATAGCATGCTGAACATCATTTTGTATACGAAAGATTCTTGTCCACTATGTGATGATGCTAAGTTCATGCTGGAAGTTTTACAGAGGGACTATCCATTTAAACTGGAAGAGCGAGATATTTACACGAATGATAAGTGGTTGGAGACATATCAACTGCTTATTCCGTGTGTGGTTATAGATGACATTTCTATTGATGCTGCTCAGCTTAATTTTGCAGTATTAAGTGAGGCTCTAGAAGCTAAGGTATGACATCGTTTATCATGCCACTATCGAATCGTTAAACCTAGTAACTATTATAAGATAGGTAAGCGGTTTACGAAGTAGCAAAAAAACGGTCATACAGAAAGTAGTAAAAGCTTTTTTAGATAAATATACTTTTTAGTTGTGTAATTTTACATCTTTGCTATAATAAAAATTGTAGGAAGGATTTATTTTTTTGGTGCTTCCGGGACGCGATATAACCATCCGGGACTTTTTATGTCCATATATAAAGGAGTCCTTTGATGAGAGAGCTGATTGACTTACAGAAAAAATTATTACCAGATGTTCTAGAAATTATGCAGCAACGCTATGCAATTCTGCGAAGTATTGACTTATTACAGCCAATTGGTAGAAGGGGGCTTGCTGACAACACCAACATGACAGAGAGAAGTGTTCGAGGAGAAATTGACTTACTGCAGCATCAAGATTTAATTCAAGTTACTGCAAAAGGAATGTATATCTCGGAAGAGGGAAAAGTAGTACTGGAGAGCTTAGCTTCATTTATGGGTGAAATCATGGGGTTACGCGTTTTAGAAGAGCAATTACAGGATACATTATCTATAAGTAATGTTATTGTTGTCCCGGGTAATAGTGATGCTTATGGATGGGTAAAACAAGAATTAGGAAAAGCCTGTATTGCCTTTTTGAAAACGATCGTTGGTGAGGATAGTACCATAGCTGTAACAGGTGGAACAACGATGGCAGCAGTAGCGAGTATGATGACACCACTAAATAAAGAAGGTACCTTATTTGTCCCTGCTCGTGGAGGAATTGGTGAAAAAGTTGAAAATCAAGCAAACACAATTGCTGCTGAGATGGCCCGAAAAGCCAACGGTGATTACCGACTACTATATGTCCCAGATCCACTGAGTGAATCAGCTTATCAGTCTATTATCCAGGAGCCATCGATAAATGAGACCTTGGAACAAATAAAGAGTGCTACGATTGCATTACACGGTGTAGGAGACGCACTGACGATGGCGCACCGCAGAAAAACTTCTGAAACTGTTGTGAAAAAACTGAAGGAAAATCAAGCGATGAGTGAAGCTTTTGGCTATTATTTTGATAGCGAGGGCGATGTGGTTCATAAAGTGCGGACAGTAGGGATTCAATTAGAAGATCTAAAAAAAATCCCTTATGTCATAACCATCGCTGGTGGAGAGTCAAAGGCCCAAGCAATAGCATCCTTTTTTAAACAAGGAAAAAGTGATTTGCTAATTACCGATGAAGCGGCGGCAGAAGAGATTTTAAGGGGAACTACTTCCCTTTAAATATAATATTGTAAATAATTTTTTAGGAGGAATATACATGACAGTAAAAGTAGGAATTAACGGTTTTGGTAGAATTGGACGTAACGTATTTCGTCAATCTCTTAAGAATGATGAGGTTGAAGTAGTTGCAGTAAATGACTTAACAGATGCAAACATGCTTGCACATCTTTTAAAGTATGATTCCATTCATGGACATCTTGATGAAGAAGTATCTGTTAATGGCTCTAACATTGTAGTAGGTGGAAAAGAAATTAAAGTATTATCAGAACGCGACCCTGCTGATTTAGGCTGGGGAGATCTTGGTGTAGAAGTTGTCATTGAATCTACTGGTCGCTTCACAAATGGTGAAGATGCTCAGAAACATATCGATGCAGGAGCGAAAAAAGTAATTATTTCTGCACCTGGTAAAAATGAAGATTTAACAATGGTAATGGGGGTAAATGACGATCAGTATGACCCAGCTAAACATAATATTATTTCTAATGCGTCTTGTACAACAAACTGCTTAGCACCATATGCAAAAGTATTACACGACAAATTTGGAATTAAGCGTGGACTAATGACAACAATCCATTCTTACACAAATGATCAACAAATTCTTGATTTACCGCATAAAGATTATCGTCGTGCAAGAGCGGCTGCTCAAAACATTATTCCTACTACTACTGGTGCAGCTAAGGCAGTTGGAAAAGTACTTCCTGAACTGAATGGTAAACTAAATGGTGGTGCAGTACGAGTACCAACTCCAGATGGTTCATTGGTTGATCTAGTTGCTGAACTTGACCAAAATGTTACAGCAGAAGACATAAATGCTGCACTAAAAGAAGCTGCTGAAGGCGAGTTAAAAGGAATTCTAGAATATAGCGAAGAACCGCTTGTATCATCGGATATTGTTGGTAACACTCATTCTTCTATTGTAGATGGTTTATCAACAATGGTACTAGAAGATAACATGGTTAAAGTAATTTCATGGTATGATAATGAAATGGGTTATTCTTCTCGTTGTGTGGACTTAGCTGCATTCCTGAAAAAACAAGGACTATAAGATAAATAAGCGGGGGAGGGACCAAATCCTCCTCCGTTTTCCATGTTTTTATTTGCATGACTAATGATCCCATATAAGGGAATCCCTAAATTGTAATGAGAACTACATATTCCTAAAATAGGGAGGCAGAAGAACATGAACAAAAAATCATTAACAGATCTTGAGCTAAAAGGAAAAAGAGTATTTTGCCGAGTTGATTTCAACGTTCCAATGAAAGATGGTAAAGTAACTGATGATACTAGAATCAGAGCAGCATTGCCAACTATTGAATATCTTTCTAAACAGGGAGCAATAACAATACTTGCCAGTCATCTAGGACGTCCTAAAGGTGAAGTTGTAGAGGAACTACGCTTAGATCCTGTTGCAGACCGATTAAGTGATTTAATCGGTAAAGAAATTGTGAAGACGGATGCTGTTTACGGAGATGAAGTAAACGAAGCTGTTTCACAAGTTAGCGATGGAGACATTGTTTTAATTGAAAATGTTCGTTTTGAAGCTGGCGAAGAAAAGAATGATGAGAATCTTGTACAAGCATTTGCAAGTATGGCTGACTACTATGTTAATGACGCATTTGGAGCTGCACATCGCGCTCATGCTTCAACAACAGGTATTGCTGAGAAGCTTCCTGCTGCTGCAGGTTTCTTAATGGAAAAAGAAATTGAAGTATTAGGGAAAGCATTGGATAATCCGGAACGACCATTTACGGCAATAATTGGTGGAGCTAAAGTAAAAGACAAAATAAATGTCATTGATAATTTACTTGATAAAGTAGATAATTTAATTATCGGCGGCGGTTTAGCTTATACCTTTATTAAAGCACAAGGGTACGAAATTGGTAACTCTTTGTTAGAGGAAGATAAGATCGAACTCGCTAAGGATTTTATGAAAAAAGCAGAGGATAAAGGTGTTAATTTTGTCCTTCCCGTTGATGTGATTGTAGCAGATGACTTTGCGGAAACGGCTAATACGAAAGAAGTAGCAATTGATCAGATTCCTGCTGATTGGGAAGCGTTAGATATTGGACCGGCAACAAGTAAGAAATATGCACAAATCGTTGCTGATTCGAAACTAATCATCTGGAATGGACCAATGGGTGTGTTTGAAATGGAAGCATTTGCCAATGGCACAAAAGCAGTTGCAAATGCATTAGCAACGACAGAAGGATATACTGTAATTGGCGGTGGCGATTCTGCTGCTGCTGTTGAAAAATTTGATCTTAGTGAAAAAATGGATCATGTTTCAACTGGTGGTGGTGCATCCCTTGAATTTATGGAAGGAAAAGTGCTACCTGGTGTCGAAGCATTAAGTGATAAATAATAAAACATAATGAGGTGAGAAGATGCGCAAGAAAGTAATTGCTGGAAACTGGAAGATGAACAAAGTTTCAACAGAAGCGAATCAATTTGTTGATGAAGTCGGAGCAAAAATACCTGAAGATAAGAATGTAGAGGCAATTGTTTGTGCGCCATTCCCATTTTTAGCATCTCTTGTTGATAAAACAAAAGATACAAATCTTAAAGTTGCTGCACAAACGATGCACTATGAAGAAAGTGGAGCTTTTACCGGTGAAGTAAGTCCAGTTATGCTAGAGGATTTAGGTATAACGCATGTTGTACTTGGACATTCGGAGCGACGAGAATATTATAATGAAACGGACGAAACGGTGAATAAAAAAGTTCATGCTGCATTTAATCATCATTTAGTTCCAATTGTTTGTGTTGGTGAAACCCTAGAACAGCGTGAGGCAAATGAAACAATGGATCATGTCGAAAACCAAGTGATTAAAGCTTTAGAAGGTCTATCAGACCAACAAGTGGCTGAAACGATCATAGCTTATGAACCGATTTGGGCAATTGGTACAGGTAAAACAGCTACAAGTGCTGAAGCAAATGAAGTATGTGCATATATTAGACAAGTTATTGCAAAACTTACTTCAAAGGAAACAGCAGACCATGTAGTTATTCAATATGGTGGAAGTGTAAAACCAGCTAATATAGAGGAGTTACTAGCACAATCCGATATTGACGGTGCATTAGTTGGTGGTGCTAGCCTTCAACCAGAATCCTTCTTACAATTAGTGGAGGCAGGTAAAAAATGAAACAGGATAAATTAGCAGCATTAATCATCTTGGATGGCTTCGCTCTTCGTGATGAGGAAAAAGGAAATGCTGTAAAGCAAGCCAATACTCCTAACTTTGATCGTTATTGGAATACCTATGCTCACAACCAATTAACAGCATGTGGTGAGGCAGTTGGTCTACCTGAAGGGCAAATGGGAAACTCCGAGGTCGGGCATTTAAATATTGGAGCTGGGCGCATCGTTTATCAAAGTTTAACTCGTGTGAATTTGTCCATTAAGAATGGCGAGTTCTTTGAAAAAGAGGCCTTTAAAAAATCAATAGAAAATGCGAAGAAAAACAAAAAAGCATTGCATGTTTTTGGATTGCTTTCCGATGGAGGCGTGCATAGTCATATCAATCATTTATTTGCTTTATTAAAACTAGCAAAAGATAATGAGTTGAAAGAAGTGTACATCCATGCATTTCTTGATGGACGAGATGTTGGTCCGCAAACAGCGAAAGAATATATTAAACAAACGCAGGATAAGATCAAGGAATACGGTGTTGGTCAATTTGCAACCATTTCAGGCCGCTATTATTCCATGGATCGTGACAAACGTTGGGATCGTGTGAAAAAAGCGTATGATGCAATGGTATATGGAGAAGGACCAGCATATCAAGACCCAATAGAGGTTGTTGACGATTCATATGCAAATGAAATTTACGATGAGTTTGTTATTCCATCTGTCATCACAGATGAAAACGGTGAAGCAGTTGGGAAAATTAAAGATGGAGATTCTATAATCTTTTATAACTTCCGTCCAGATCGCGCTATTCAGATTTCACGTACCTTTGCAAATGAAGATTTTCGTGATTTTGATCGTGGTGAGCACGTGCCAAAAAATTTGGACTTTGTAATGTTAACGAATTTTAGTGAAACAGTCGATGGCTATGTTGCTTACGAACCTGTTAACCTAGATAATACAGTTGGCGAAGTATTATCTCAGCATAATTTGAAGCAATTACGTATTGCTGAGACAGAAAAATATCCACATGTCACTTTCTTTATGAGTGGTGGTCGTGAGAAAGAATTTGATGGTGAAAAACGTGTATTGATTGATTCGCCAAAGGTTGCAACATATGATTTAAAACCAGAAATGAGTGCTTATGGAGTGACGGACGCGTTGCTCAAAGAACTTGATGCTGGTGAACACAATGCAATTATCTTGAACTTTGCTAACCCGGACATGGTTGGACATTCTGGTAAATTACAGCCGACTATTAAAGCAATTGAAGTAGTTGATGAATGTCTAGGGAAAATTGTTGATAAAATTAAAGAGCTTGGCGGGAATGCCATTATTACTGCTGATCACGGTAATTCTGATGAGGTAGTTACGCTTGAAGGTAAGCCAATGACTGCTCATACGACAAATCCTGTTCCGGTAATTGTGACAGAAGAAAATATAACATTACGAGATGGTGGGATTTTAGCTGATCTATCACCAACCTTATTGGATTTACTAGGTATTGAAAAACCAGAAGAAATGACTGGCGAATCATTAATTAAATAAAAGGAAATTAAAGGAGAGAAAAATTATGCCATACATTACTGATGTATATGCACGTGAAGTATTAGACTCACGCGGTAACCCGACAGTTGAAGTGGAAGTATTTACAGAATCAGGTGCCTTCGGTTCTGCACTTGTGCCAAGCGGTGCATCTACCGGTGAATACGAGGCTGTGGAATTACGTGATGGTGATAAAGATCGTTATCTTGGAAAAGGTGTTCTAAAAGCAGTTCAAAACGTAAATGAAATAATTGCACCTGAATTACTTGGGATTGATGTTACTCGTCAGAATATCATCGATGCGTTAATGATCGAATTAGATGGAACTGAAAATAAAGGCAAACTTGGTGCTAACGCAATTCTTGGTGTATCCATGGCTGTAGCACATGCTGCTGCTAGTTATCTTGAAGTACCGTTATATAACTACCTCGGTGGATTTAATGCAAAAACCCTACCAACACCAATGATGAATATTCTTAATGGTGGTGAGCATGCCGATAATAACGTAGATATTCAAGAGTTTATGGTTATGCCAGTTGGAGCAGAAACGTTCCAAGAAGCACTACGTACGGGTGCTGAAATTTTCCATTCATTGAAAAATGTATTAAAATCAAAGGGGTATAACACAGCTGTTGGTGACGAAGGCGGATTTGCACCAAACCTTGCTTCTAATGAAGAAGCTTTACAAACAATTGTGGAAGCAATTGAAGCTGCTGGTTACAAGCCAGGAGAAGAAGTGAAGCTTGCAATGGATGTTGCTGCTTCAGAAATATATGAAGATGGTAAATATAATCTAAAAGGTGAAGGTGTTGTTCGTACTTCTGAAGAGATGGTTGATTGGTATGAAGACATGATCAACAAATACCCAATTATCTCCATTGAAGATGGACTAGATGAAAATGATTGGGATGGATTTAAAGTATTAACAGATCGTCTTGGTGGACGAGTACAGCTTGTCGGAGATGATTTATTTGTAACAAATACTAATAAGCTTTCCAAAGGTATTGAACAAGGTATTGGAAACTCTATCTTAGTAAAAGTTAATCAAATCGGTACATTAACAGAGACGTTCGAAGCAATCGAAATGGCAAAACGCGCTGGCTATACAGCGGTTATCTCACACCGTTCAGGAGAAACAGAAGATGCAACGATCGCTGACATTGCTGTAGCGACTAATGCAGGTCAGATCAAAACAGGTGCACCTTCTCGAACAGATCGTGTAGCTAAATACAATCAACTGCTTCGCATTGAAGATGAGCTAGCAGGCATGGGTGAATATGCTGGTAAGACAGCGTTCTATAACCTAAATAAATAGGGAAGAAAACCTCTTAAGGTATGGTGGTTATACTTTAAGAGGTTTTTTATAGGTTTATCCCACACATATAACTGGCAGTAATAATCCACTTTAAGCAATAAAGTAAAACCACTATGGGGAAGTGGAGGATCGATTGCCGGTAAATGTCCGGTCGGTTCAAAGGATTTTAGGTCTGTGGTGCTAACAATCAATGTGGGATAAATAAAACCCCCACTGATTAAAGTGTCACTTTATGCAGAAGTTGCTTCTATGTTCATAGAAGTTTCTATATTTTTTGAGTTTCTTAAACTTGATTAAATGGACGAATTATGTCATAGTTACTATGGAATTAATAATAGAATACTAAAGTTGTAGGGGGACCAGTGTTGCTGGTTGAGATTGTATCCGTAAGGTACTGACTCTTAGAACCTGATCTGGTTTAAACCAGCGTAGGGAACATGTTTGATACATCAAATATTAAGTTGTATATGCCCTAATGGTGATTAACCATCTAGGGCATTTTTTATAGTCTAAGAAATTATAAAATTTGCGTGTTGAGCTGCGTCCAGCTCCAGCGCCCAGAAACTAGGCTACTTCATCATGAATCGCCCTAATCTAAATCATCATCGGCTCGCAAGCTCACCGTGAGTCCTTTATCTCCGTTGAATCGTCGCTGCGTTGCTAATCGGGTGTTTGCGCTTTTATTCTTAGCGAAGGAATTACAGTCAAACAAGATGATACATACGCTGTTCCTTACAATGAGAAAGGTATTCAAGAGGAGGAAAACATTGAAGAAGCTTTTACTGCTTAGTTTAGGGATTACACTGCTTATATTAACGGCATGTGGTACAGAAGAGAAAGAACAAAGTCAGCAGAACAATGACTCAACAGAAAAGAAAAAGATCTCTGTTGTACTTGATTGGACACCAAATACGAATCATACAGGATTATATGTTGCAAAAGAGAAGGGATATTTTGAAGAGCAAGGCCTTGATGTGGACATAATTATGCCTGGTGAAGCGGGAGCAGATCAGTTAATTGCATCTGGTAAAGCAGATTTTGGTGTGAGTTATCAGGAGGGGATTACTGAAGCTCGTGTACAAGATATACCGATTGTTTCCATTGCTGCTGTTATACAGCATAATACCTCAGGTTTTGCCTCACCCAAGAATAAACAGATTACTACACCTAAAGATTTTGAAGATAAAACATATGGTGGCTGGGGAGCTCCAGTAGAAAAAGCGGTTCTAACCTCACTCATGCAGCAGGAAAATGCTAATGTAGAATCAGTTGATATTATCAACATGGGCGATACGGACTTTTTTACTGCGGTGAAAAGAGATATTGATTTTGCGTGGATTTATTATGGTTGGACTGGTGTAGAGGCAGAGCTCCGTGATGAAGAAATTAATATGGTGTATTTAACCGATTATTCGTCAAATTTAGATTATTACACGCCGGTTTTAGCTACCAATGAAAAAATGATCAAAGATGATCCAGAAACAGTTAAGCAATTCTTAGCTGCAGTATCTAAAGGTTATAATCTAGCAATTGAGCAACCAGAGGAAGCCGCTGATATCTTAATTAACGCTGTTCCTGATTTGGATGCAGAATTAGTAAAAGCAAGTCAAGCTTGGTTAGTGTCAAAGTATCAAGATGATGCGGACCAGTGGGGGGAACAAAAGCAAGAGGTATGGGAGAATTACGCCAATTGGATGTATGAGAATGAGCTGTTAGATAAACCGTTAGATAGTGAAAAAGCATTTACAAATGAGTTTTTACCAGAAACAAAGGAGGAATAAATGATGGCAGATGCACTAGTTAGTATTCAAATTATCCCGAAAACGAAAAATGGTGAAGATGTTATTCCGTATGTGGATGAAGCGATTAAGATTATCGATCATTCCGGAGTTAAGTATCAGGTAAGTCCACTAGAAACTACAATGCAAGGTGATCTTGCAGAACTATTTGGAATTATTGAGAAGATGAATAAAAGGATGACTGAAATTGGTTGTGAAAATGTTATTTCACAGGTGAAGGTTCTTTATCAACCTTCTGGAGCTTCCATGGAACAATTAACGGAGAAGTATCGCTAATGAGAAGATTGCGAGAAAAGGGATGGCGACCAGCTCTGGTCCTCATCCTTTTCCTTATCAGTTGGGAAATAGCTTGTCGTATTTTTTCGATCCCAGCTTGGCTACTACCTGCTCCAAGTGTAATATGGCAAGAAGCTGTCAATGGCTGGCCAAATTATGCTAGTCATCTACAATCGACTATCCAACTATCGATTATCGGATTTATGATAGGCAGCAGTGTAGGTACGCTCGTTGCTGTTTGTCTTCATCTCATTCCGACAGTTAGGGAAGCCTTTTATCCATTATTAATAATATCACAGAATATACCTATTATTATTTTAGCTCCCTTATTAGTAATTTGGTTTGGTTTTGGAATATTGCCGAAATTAATTGTTATTACACTTGTTTGTTTTTTTCCAATAACTATAGCAGCTTTAGATGGATTTAGACAAACAAGTGGAGAACTGAAACACTATATGCAAATGACAGGTGCCAGTAAAGGGCAAATCTTTCGTAAGCTAGAGTGGCCATATGGATTACCTTCTTTGTTTAGTGGTTTAAAGATATCGGCGACATATAGCGTAATGGGAGCGGTGATATCTGAATGGCTTGGTGCAAGTGAAGGAATTGGAGTATATATGACTTTGGCATCTTCGTCTTTCCGAACAGATCGTGTCTTTGTTGCTATCTTATTTATAGTGCTGCTAAGTTTATTGTTTTTTGGCTGTATTTCATTAATTGAAAAAAGAGTAATTAAATGGAAACCGGAAGAAGGGAAGATCAGTGAGTAACTTAGAACTTGTAAATCTAACAAAAAAATATGGGGAAACTACTATTCTTAATCGTATTTCATTAACGGTGCGAAACGGAGAGTTTGTTTCGATTGTTGGACCATCAGGAAGTGGGAAGAGCACGTTATTTCGACTGATTGGAGGGATTACCTCACCTAATTCCGGTACGATTAAATTAAATGGAAAAGAGATTATCGGCAAACGGGGATTCATCAGCTATATGCCTCAATCAGATTCCTTACTTCCTTGGCGTTCGATTTTACAAAATGTTGTCTTAGCGGCAGAAATTGCAGGTAGAAAAGATGAATTAGAAGCAAAACGAATGCTAGAACGAGCTTGCTTAAAAGGATATGAAAATGCATATCCCCATGAATTATCTGGAGGAATGAAGCAGCGCGCTTCTTTTGTACGCAGTATTTTAAGTCCCCAGCCTGTTATTTGTTTAGATGAACCATTTTCCGCATTGGATGAATTTACCCGTTTGGACATGCAAAAGTGGTTATTAGCAATGTGGAATGAGCATCAACGATCAATCCTTTTCGTAACGCATAATATAGAAGAAGCATTATTTCTATCTGATCGTGTGATCGTGTTGTCAGCTCGTCCGGCTTCGATAAAAAAAGAATTCACAATTCCTTTTTCAAGACCAAGAGAGGAAGCGTTAGTTTTATCAGAAGCATTTCTAGAGTATAAGAAAAGGATATATCAGGAATTGAGGGCTACAAATGGATAGCTTCATTATTGATGCACACATTCACTTAGATATGTATACACAGGAGGAACAAACAGAAATTATTAAATCTTTGAAACGGCATCATGTTAGCTCACTAATTTCTGTTTCGAATAACCTAGCATCGTCAATTTCCAATTTAAGGTTAGCGGAGAGATGTTCCGCAGTTAAACCTGCTTTCGGATTTCATCCGGAACAAGAAATACCTAACGATAATGATATAGCTGATTTAATACAATTTATTGACTCGAATCTAGACAGAGCAATTGCGGTAGGTGAAGTAGGTCTACCTTATTACAAGCGACAAGAAAATTCAAATTTAATGGTAAAGCCATATATTGAATTACTAGAATTATTTATACGAAAAGCTAAAGAATGGAATAAGCCAATTGTACTTCATGCAGTTTATGATGATGCTACCATTGCCTGTGATTTATTAGAAAAGTATTCCATCACCAATGCACAGTTTCATTGGTTTAAGGGTGACAAACCTACAATGGAACGAATGAGCCAGAATGGATATTTTATATCCATCACACCAGATGTCATGTACGAACGAGAAATTAACCAGCTAGTTAATAAATACCCAATAACTCATATGATGGTGGAAACGGATGGGCCTTGGCAGTTTGCTGGTCCGTTTATCAACCAACTGACCCATCCAAAAATGATCCATAAGTCGATTAAACAAATAGCGACAATTAAAAAAATGCCTCTTCCTGATGTACAGGAACAACTTTATGTTAATACATCCCAGTTCTTTCATCTTAAGAATGACAAGTGAACATAGGACGAGTATGAATGGGAATATCATGTTAACAAGACATATGTTTATGGAGGGTTTTTATGTCTCAAAAAGTGTTGTTATTTGGTGATGTAGGTATTGATGATACAATCGCGCTTATCTATGCTTATTTGAACGATGATGTAGAAGTCATCGGCATTGTGGCGGATTATGGAAACGTATCAAGAGAAAATGCAATTGCGAATATCTTATATATCCGCAGTCTTTTTCCAACAAAAGAGGTAGAGGATATTAAAGTAATTGCTGGTGCACATATTCCAATGACTGGAGAACCCCCAGTATATGTTCCGGAAATACATGGGGAATATGGATTGGGACCAATTATTCCCCCTAAAAATATGCAGAATGGTATTAGCGAAAATTTCTGTGAAATTATTGATTTAATTGAAACGTATAAAGATGAATTAGTGATTGTTAATATTGGAAGATTGACTTCTTTAGCTAGCTTATTCATCTTATATAAATCATTAATGACTACCATAAAGGAATATTACATTATGGGTGGCGCTTTCTGGGTACCAGGTAATATTACAGCTGTCTCTGAAGCTAATTTTCATGGTGACCCAGTGGCTGCTCAAGTAGTACTTGCTCACGCAAACAATGTAACCATTATTCCTCTTAATGTCACTAAATATGCGATAGCAACACCTCAAATGGTTGAGTATATTGATCGAATGGGTTCCGTTAGTATTGTGAAAGTATTACTGGATTATTATTATGATTTTTATAAAAAACGCAACCCATCGATTCAAGGTAGCCCATTACATGATGTATTGACACTTATGGCCGTTGTAAAGCCTGATATGATGACATATCAATATCTTCCTGTTCATATCATTCAAGCGCAGACAGGAATAGTGAGGGGACAAAGTATTGCTGATATTCGTCCATATGTTAATTTAGAAGATATGCAAGATGGTGAAGAGGTAGGTGGGAGAGTCCATCGTATTGCCTTTAATCTCGATTATCAAAAATTCTATATTGATTTCATGTCCATTATGACTGGTGAAAGATTCAGCTAGAAGAAAATATTCCCTATAATAGTAATAGTATGTTATAATATAAGTAAGCGTTTGCAAATGGGTTTATCAAGCAGTTCAATCTAAACTTGAAACAGGGGAGTCATGACGAAGTAGTCATTTATACTATCTTATAAACAAAGAAGATGACCTCAGGGAGAAATCACCTTCTTTATTTGTATAGCTATTCTGTTTTCTCTTTAATAAATTCTACAACTTCTTCAGCAGTACCCATTGAAAGGATTTTATCTTTATAAGCTACCATTTTTTCTTTAGATAGCTTACGAAGTTGTGTACGAGCCGGTAAGATCGACGTTGCACTCATACTGAATTCATCTAAACCAAGACCAAGTAGAATTGGAATAGCAATGGAGTCACCTGCCATCTCACCGCACATTCCAACCCATTTATCCTCACTATGTGCTGCTTCAATAACAGTATGGATTAGGTTCAGAATTGCAGGGTTATATGGTTGATATAGGTAGGAAACCTGCTCATTCATTCGGTCAGCAGCCATCGTATATTGGATTAAATCGTTTGTTCCAATACTGAAGAAGTCAACTTCCTTTGCAAATTGCTTAGCGATTACAGCTGTGGATGGAATCTCCACCATGATACCAACCTCAATGTCGTTGGAAACTTCGAAACCTTCTTTTAGTAAGGATTCTTTTTCGTCCATTAAAATAGCCTTAGCCTTGCGGAATTCTTCCAATGTTGCGATCATCGGAAACATGATTTTTAAGTTACCGTAAACGCTTGCTCGTAAAAGTGCACGTAATTGTGGACGAAAGACATTCTCATTTTCTAAGCAGAAGCGAATAGCTCGGAAGCCAAGGAATGGATTTAGTTCCTCAGGAAGGTCTAAATAGTTTAATTCCTTATCTCCACCAATATCCAATGTACGAACAACGACAGGCTTTCCTTCCATTTGCTCTAGTACTGATTTGTAAGCAGTGAACTGCTCTTCTTCTGTTGGGAGCTGACTTTTACCCATATATAAAAATTCTGTACGATATAGTCCAATGCCTTCACCGCCATTAGCTAGCACACCTTCAACATCATCTGGAGTACCAATGTTGGCAGCTAGTTCCACTTGTTCTCCATCTTCCGAAAATGTAGGCTCGTCTTTTAGCTTAGCCCATTCTTGCTTCATCTCGGCAAACGCTTCTTGTTTCTTTCGATATTCTGCTATTTCTTCTTCAGACGGATTGATAATAACTATTCCTGCATTTCCGTCAACAATGATCGTATCATCTTTTTTAACAGATGCTGTTATTTCTTTCGTACCAACAACCGCAGGAATTTCTAATGACCTAGCCATAATCGCTGAATGGGAGGTGCGGCCACCGATATCAGTAGCAAAGCCCTTAACAAAATCACGATTTAATTGTGCAGTATCCGAAGGGGTTAAATCGTTCGCAATGACAATTACCTCTTCGTTAATTAAAGCAGGATCAGGGAAGGTAACCCCTAATAAATGAGCCATAACTCGCTTTGTTACATCATGAATATCTGCAGCGCGTTCACGCATATAGGCATTATCCATATTCTTAAACATATCGATAAACATATTGGCTGTTTCTTCAAGAGCAGTTTCGGCAATGACATTTTCAGCTTTTATTTTATCCTTAATAGGGTTTATTAGTTCAGGGTCACTAAGTACTAATAAATGGGCTGAAAAAATTTCGGCATGTTCATCACCGATATTTTCTTTAGTATGTGCCTTGATTTTCTCAAGTTCTTGCTTAGAAATTTCAAGCGCTTTATCTAATCGCTCTATTTCGACATCTGGATTGTCGATAGATACTTTTTCAAATGACAAATCTGGAGATGCAAGCTGGTATACTTTTGCGATTGCAATTCCAGATGAAGCGGCAATTCCTTGAACATTTGACATATTTGTTACCCAACCTTTCTACAATTCAATCAACCTCTATTTTACCCCCTTGCATTAGTAGGTACAAGCAATCAGCGACAATTTATTTAAAGTTTGTCGAAAAAGACGGAAAAAAGTTAGAAATTATTTAAAAAGTACGAGTGAATTCGGGGTTTCACTCTATATACTGGAAATATTTGCTTGTAACCAGCTATTTATTGCAGTATACACCTCTTCTTTATTTGCTTCATTCAACAGTTCATGTCTACCTTTTGTAAAGACCATTGTAGTTATGCTTTCAAGACCGGCTTTTTCAAAAAGTCGTGCTGTCTTCCAGATCCCCTTTTCATAGTTACCGACCGGATCACAGTCACCACTTAGGATGAGAAGTGGAAAATTATGACGAATATGCTTATTATTGCTTGTCTTTTGCATGGTAAGTAAACCTTCCATTAAGTCAAAAAAGAAACGACCAGTAGGGATAAAGCCTGTAAATGGATCTTTTACGTATTTTTGAACCGTTACATGATCACTACTTAACCATTCAAAGCCAGTGGAAGCATCTGCGATTTTTTTATTATATGTACCAAATACAAGCTTGTTCATCCACGGTGCTTCTTTCTTTGGTGAAAAGAAGCTAGCCAGTTGCTTACCGGCTATTGTTTTTAAACGAGGAAAATGACCCGTTCCAGATAGAATAGCGCCATCCACTAAGCTACTATTTTGCTGAATAAAAATGCGAATAAGAAAAGAGCCCATACTATGACCAATTAAAAATAGAGGTAACGTAGGATGGCTTGCTTTAATTTGTTTAGATAGCTGGACGAGATCATCAGCAGTCCTAAAAAATCCATGACTATCAGCGAAATATCCTAATTTCCCCTGTCTCTCACCAGTTCTACCATGCCCTCGATGATCATTGCCATAAACAATAAAACCTTGTGAAGTTAAGTATGAAGCAAAATTCTCATATCGTTCGATATGTTCCATCATACCATGTGCAATTTGTATGACTGCTTTAGCTTGTTTTTTGGGTTCCCACTTTTGAACAAAGATATCAACATTATCTGGTGATGTGTACCAAAAGGTATCTTTAAGATTCATTTTACTCCTCCTCCGTTTGTATTCCCACTTCTGCACAAATAGTCTTATTAGTGGAATGATGATGTTATGCATAAGTATTATTCCTTATTTTCTGATAAAAAGAAAGGGATTCGACAATTTTTATAGAATCATTTAATGACAAAGATTAAAAAATAGGAGTGATACAATCATGAAAAACAAATGGATAACACTTTCAATTACAGGGGCCTTAATACTTGGAACAACAGCCATTGGGACACCAATAGTAAATGCAGTGGGAGAAGGTCCAAATTATAACGGAAAGGAAACCATTGCGAATTCGATTCTTCATTCGCATCAAGAACTAGTAGATTTCTTGCATAAGCAAGAAGCAAAGCAAGAAGCAATGGAATTAGAAGTAATTGGACAATCGGTAAAGGGCAGAGATCTACACTTAGTAAAATATATCAAGAATCCAGAAAATCCTACTATTTTGTTCCTCACTCAGCAGCATGGCAATGAAGCATTAACGACTGAGGGAGCATTACAGTTTATTAAACAACTTGGAACCGGAAAAATGAAAGGTATTCTCAAGGACGTAAACGTCCTTATCATTCCTAGACTAAATGTAGATGGTGCAATGGGAGATGTAAACTTTCCTTTAGATGATTATATTGCTAGTGGAGACCATCATTTAACGAGATATAACGCAAATGAAGTGGATCTAAATAGAGATCATGTTGAAAGATTACAACCAGAAACAAAAGCATTACATGACAATGTACTTGGTGCCTATGATGTTGATTATATGATTGATTTACACCATCAAGCAACCCAAAGTGAGGTAGATGGTAAACTAGTTTCGGGCTCTATATTGTATCCAACTACAGACAATGCTAATGAGACGGTAGTTAAAAAGTCGAAACAATTAGGTGCAGTTGTATATGATGCTATTGACTCTAAAGGATGGGGACATATCGGTAAATATCAGGGAAGTTCGGCGGAGACGATTAGTCGAAATGGAATTGCAGTAGAATATGGGATTTCGACATTACTATTTGAAATGCGTGGAATGGCAGATCATGAATGGGAATCGTATGTACTTGGTCAAAAAAGCAATGGATATTTAATTAAGCAAACAGTCATTACACTGGAGGAAACAGTTAGGGCAATTGCTGATAGGTCGATTGAGTCAAAAGATATCTCTTTTTGGGATTCTTTACCTTATCAGACAAGGAGAACAACAGAATAAACTGATTTAATGTGTATTTCTATTCCGTATCAAAGGTTTGGTAGGATATGTGAGTCGCAACGTTTTCCATTTCATTTCTCCGTACTGTGGTTTTAAATAAAAATATAACGAGTATTCTCAAAGCTTTTCCATAGAGAAAACAACTGGAGAATAAGGGGCGCCGGGGGATAGAGAAAACGTGACAAGATCCATTTAGGTCATTAGTAATTCTGCCGGCGTAATTCGTACTATACTCTTCATGGTCAATTGTCTAACGTAATCGAAAAAGCTTGCTATGACAAAGTAAGTTATGCTAAAGTTATAAGTAGGTTCAAGTATGCTAGGTACGGCATATGTGGTAACGGATGAAATTCAGATTTTTTGTTTGGTTATATGTTACAGGGGGTATCATACAAATATGCTAGGAATCGTAAATGTATTATTAGTGATTGATGGAATTATTATGATTGTACTTGTATTATTGCAGTCTGGGAAAAGTGAAGGCTTATCTGGCGCGATTTCCGGTGGTGCTGAACAATTATTTGGGAAACAGAAAGCACGAGGCATTGATCTTGTTTTACACCGAGGAACGATCGTAACAGCCGTAATATTTTTTGTACTAGCTTTTCTGAGCGCATATGTTTTACAATAGATACGAACCCTTATCACTAATAGTGGTAAGGGTTTTTACTTTAAGGTAAAAAGGGTAAAGTAGATAAAGAAAGAAAGCAGAAGGAGTTGCAGTAAGAATGAAAGTTAAACAACCACAACCTTTTACGTTTGAAGCTGGACCGCGTGCGGTATTATTACTACATGGCTTTACTGGGCATTCTGCAGATGTCCGAATGCTAGGAAGGTATTTAGAAAAACGAGGATATACAAGTCATGCTCCTATTTATCGTGGACACGGACTACCACCAGAAGAATTAGTAAAGGCAACACCAGATGAATGGTGGGAAGATGTAAAAGAAGCCTATCAACATTTAAAGGAACTTGGATACAATGAAATAGCAGTAGCTGGCTTATCCTTAGGAGGAGTATTAGGCTTGAAAATTGCCTATACCGAAAAAACAAAAGCAGTCATAACGATGTGTTCTCCTATGTTTTTTGATAATGAAACACAGCTAACCAAAGGATTTACAGCATTTGCTAAAGAGTACAAACAATTAGAAAGAAAAGATAAAGATGTTATCGAAAAAGAAGTTGAGGAACTGTTGAAGAATTCAACCGATGTATTTACTCACCTAGGAAAATTTATTAATGAGGTCAAAAATGAAGTGGATACAATCTACACACCTACGATGGTAGTTCAGGCGAGAAAAGATAACATGATAAATACGGATAGTGCAAATTATATTTATGATAATGTCGAAGCTGATCAAAAAGCAATTCATTGGTATGAGGACTCTGGACATGTAATCACAATGGATAAAGAGAAAGAACAAGTATTTGAAGATATTTATCAATTCCTTGAAACATTAAACTGGGAAGAATGATTATATTCAACAAAGAACGTTAACAATAATAGAAAGAAGGTGAAGAAAGTGAAGGAAAAAATACAAAATTATTTTAAAGAAAATGGAACAAAACCATTAGCAGTAGACGAATTAGAAGAAGTGTTAGAAATTGAGGATGCAATAGAATTCAAAGAACTGGTCAAAGCACTTAATCAATTAGAAGAAGAAGGTGAACTGGTTCGAACTCGAAAAAATCGATTTGGTCTTCCAGAAAAAATGAATCTGATACGGGGCAGAATTCAAATGCATGCGAAAGGATTTGCATTCTTAATTCCAGATGATGAGAAGCAAGATGATGTTTATGTCCACCACTCTGATCTGGCATCTGCAATGAATAACGATAAAGTACTGGTACGTATTGAAAAAAGGGATAAAGATGGAAATCGTCCTGAAGGTACAGTGATCCGCATATTAGAACGAGCAACTTTGCAGGTAGTGGGCACATTTGAGGATAATCGTTCATTTGGGTTTGTGATAGCGGATGATAAGCGGATTCCTAATGATATCTTCATCCCAAAAAATATGACGAATGGAGCTGTAAGTGGGCATAAAGTAATTGCCCATATTACAAAATATCCAGAGGGAAAGAAAAGTGCTGAGGGAGAAATTATTCATATACTTGGTCATAAAAATGATCCAGGTATTGATATTATATCAATTATCCATAAGCACGGTATTAAGATGGACTTCCCTAATAAAGTGCTTGATCAAGCCGCTGCTACACCAGAAACAATCTCAGCAGATGAAATAAAGGAAAGAAGAGATCTACGTAATGAAACAATTGTTACTATTGATGGTGCAGATGCAAAGGATTTAGATGATGCCGTTTCTGTAAAAAAATTAGACAATGGTAATTATAAGCTAGGTGTCTATATTGCAGATGTTAGTTATTATGTGGAAGAAGGAAGTCCGATTGATCAAGAAGCGCTAGAAAGAGGAACAAGTGTCTATCTAGTGGATCGGGTTATTCCAATGATACCTCATCGTTTATCCAATGGTATTTGTTCCTTAAATCCTCAAGTCGATCGATTAACCTTAGGTTGTGAAATGGAAATTGATACTAGTGGAAACATTGTTGACCATGAGATTTTCCAAAGTGTCATCCGTACGAATGAGCGAATGACTTATTCCGATGTAAATAAAATTCTTGTAGATAAAGATGAGGCATTACGTGAACGTTATAGGGAATTAGTACCTGTTTTTGAAAATATGGAGCAATTAGCTTCCGTACTGCGTCATAAACGGATGGATCGAGGAGCCATTGACTTTGATTTTAAGGAAGCAAAGGTTTTAGTGGATGAAAATGGTAAGCCAGAAGATGTGGTACTACGTGAGCGTTCTGTTGCTGAACGGTTAATTGAAGAATTTATGTTAGCCGCTAATGAAACCGTAGCAGAGCATTTCCATTGGTTAGATGTTCCATTTATCCATCGAATCCACGAAGACCCTGACCCAGGTAAGCTACAGACATTCTTTGAATTTTTAGCAGGGCTAGGTTATGTCGTAAAAGGGACGAACAACGAAGTTCATCCACAGGCATTACAAAAGGTACTGGAAGAAGTGCAGGGTAAACCAGAAGAAATGATTGTATCCAAGCTGATGCTACGGTCCATGCAGCAGGCAAAATATGATCCACAAAGCATTGGTCATTTTGGGCTGGCAACAGAGTTTTATACGCATTTCACTTCACCGATTCGCAGATATCCAGACTTGACAGTGCATCGATTAATCCGTACGTATCTTATTCAGAAAAAAATGGATCAGAAAACGATGCAGAAATGGAAAGATGCAATGCCAGAAATTTCTAGACAAACCTCAGAAGCAGAAAGAAGAGCTGTGGATGCAGAACGAGAAACAGATGATTTGAAAAAAGCAGAATTTATGAAAGATAAAATTGGTGAATCGTATACTGGTGTAATCAGCTCTATTACCAATTTTGGCTTGTTTGTTGAACTAGAAAATACAATTGAAGGATTAATTCATGTAAGCTACTTAACGGATGATTATTATCATTACGACCAACGAAGCCAGGCGATGATCGGTGAACGTACAGCAAATATGTACCGAATTGGTGATGAAGTAAAGGTGAAAGTAGCTGGTGTTAATTTAGATGAACGTACCGTTGATTTCGAAATGGTTTATTCGAAAAAGCCAAAGAAGCAAAAACGGATAAAAGCTAAAAGAGTTAAAAAGAAGTAAGAACGAACCGCTGCATCTATTCATTGATCAGCGGTTTCAAGATTTGCTGCATAGTGTTACCGTTATATAAGTTAATAAAGTGTGAATAATTTGTCATATTCCTCTATTTTAATTTGGTGGAAGCCACTATTTAGATGCTTAATACTAACGATAAAACTATGTAACGCTTACTAAGAGGAAGTTTTTTTGTTTGTCGTTCTTATTTGAACTTGTAGAACCACTTGGTGCCATTATTACACAATGTTTTTCAACCAATTGATTTTCTCCATGGTTGCCGGAATGAAGGTATTTATCTTGCTAGATGAATTATTACCAGCAGCCAAGTAATATGATGAAGCACATCTATTGCGATAGATGAAGTAATGAGCGATATGACTGTCCTGACTATTAGCTTATTAGTAATGATTTGATTCATTTTTTTATTGGAATACTTCCAAATATTTGATAGAATAAGGTTCATGTAAGCAGTAGGAGGAAGTTCTTATGCCTAAAGGACAAGGAAATACAATTGCACAAAATAAACGAGCATCCCATGAATATTTTATTGAGGATACCTTTGAAGCGGGAATCGTCCTTCAAGGTACAGAAATAAAATCAATTCGAGCAGGAAGAGTAAATATTAAAGATTCACATGCTAGAATCGATCGAGGAGAAGTTAAACTAATTAACCTTCACATTGCGGAATATGAACAGGGAAATCGATTTAATCATGATCCAACTCGAACACGTAAGCTTTTGCTCCATCGTAAAGAAATTGATAAGTTAATTGGCTTAACGCAACAGCAAGGTTATGCGCTGGTTCCATTAAAAATTTATATCAAAAATGGATATGCTAAAGTATTATTAGGATTAGGAAAAGGGAAAAAGAAATATGATAAACGGGAAGATCTTAAGCGTAAACAAATGAAGCGAGATGTAGATCGTGCTATCAAAGAGCATATGCGATAAAAGCAAGGCAGATCCCATGAAAAATTTGACTTTTATACTAAAAATGTTATAATGAAGCATGTAATTAGGAAAGCAAAATAAAATTATATATGCTCATTCTTCCTAGCGTTACTCCTATTTTATGGGGACGTTACGGATTCGACAGGGGTAGATTGAGTTCAGGTTGCGCGTCGAGGTTACGGCTCGTAAAACGTTATCGCCTAAATATAACTGGCAAAGAAAACAATCAACCTGCTTTAGCAGCTGCGTAAGCACTGCTAAGCGATCCTTCCTGCTATTGCCCGTGTAGCAGATTGAAGGGTCTCAAATCGAGCGGGCTATACAATGATCCACCGTCTGAGGATGATTGTTGAAACCAATCAGACTAGCTTCTCTAAAGCCTGTCGATAGGCTGAAGAGTAAGCGAATGATAATATATCGACTATGCGTGTAGAAGCCTGAGTGGCGATATCTCTGGACGTGGGTTCGATTCCCACCGTCTCCACCAAATACATAATTGGTGGTTTTTTAGTTTAAGCGGTAACATATTTACCTGAATTAATATATTTTTGCTAATTAAAGTCGTCTTTCATTTGAGGATGGCTTTTTTGTTTATGAAATTACAAAAGTTACTCATGTGGGTAATTATGGGTGCGTTGAGCAGCGCCCAGAAACTAGGCGACTTCATGAATCACCCTAATCTAAGTCATCATAGTCTTGCAAGCTTACCGTGATTCCTTTATTTCCGTTGACTTACTACAGTCGCTACGTTTCTAATCGGACGTTTGTGCTTTTGTTCTTATACTTGGATATAAATGACTAAAAGATTAGGAAACAGAGAAATTGGAACTAATTATATTGAAGTTATTACGCAGGTTACGGAGAGAATTTCAGTAAGGGAGATGGAGAAATCTATAATGTTGTTATCTTTTTTTAGGAACAGTACACTCTTTTCATGGTACGAATTCAGAGAATATCTGAAAAAAAATGATAACATTAATCATGAGTTAACCTTAGACATTCGTTAATTATGATTGTCTTTTTATTTAGGAGATGGATATAGTAAACCTAGCTGGTCAGATAAGATTGGTTACCTTAAAAGGGAAATAATTTTCCTGGGGCTGGGACATAACTAGCCCTTATGAAGTTAAAAAAGATTCCAGTTATCAAAAAATGATAGCTGGAAT
>NZ_BAAACY010000166.1:0-38147 GCF_039521925.1 Virgibacillus salarius
AGCTATTATTCCATAATAGCTACTAGAGGAAGCGTAAATCTGAGCATGTAGTGATAAGGACTGAGCGAATATTGCTCCGTTTTTCTTATTAAGCAGTTGATGCTTTTGCTTTTTCCATCCAATCTTTTCCTTCTAATTGTCTTGTAACAAGCATACTTGAAACTGTGTCACCTGTAACATTAACCATTGTGGCTGGTGGATCGACAACGACACCGATGGCCGATATAATTGGTAAAGCCTCCATAGGTAGTCCGTATAAGGTAATAATCATCATCTCACCCATAAAACCACCACCAGGAATACCACTCATAACAATTCCTGATAACAAACAGATACCGATTGCTGTTAAGAATGTATCTATACCTGTAAAGTCCTTATTAAAAACACCAAAGACAAAGGAAATTTTTAACATCGCAGAAAGGCATGAACCATCCATATGTATAGTTGCTCCTAGGGGAAGTATAGTCTCCCTAATATCTTTTGGTACGCCAATTCGTTTAGCTGCCTGTAAATTCACAGGAAGCGATGCAATACTACTACCAGTACCTAAAGAGGTAGCTGCAGGGGATAAAATGTTCTTCCAAAATCGAACGGTTCCTTTTTTGCCACCAGCTATAAAGGCGTATAGTGTAAAGCCAATTACAAAATAAAGGAAGGAAACCGGATAATATATAATGACAGCTTTTGCATAGTCACCAATCAGGTCTGCTCCAAATTCACCAACTAAAGCAGCGAAATAAGCGCCTAAACCAATAGGAGCATAATACATGACTAATTGTATAATTTTCATAAATACTTCAGAGCCACTTGTTAAGAATTTCGAGAATGGGCGACCTTTTTCTCCTGTAATACCGGTTGCTACGCCGATTAAAACAGAAAATATAATGAGTGCAAGCATGTTTTCACGAGAAAATAAATCTACAAAATCAGGTACGGTAAATGTATTGACGATCTGTTCAGAAAAACTCATTTCTTCTACATTATCTGGCTCCATAAGTGGAATATCAACACCTGAACCAGGCTGGAAAATTACTGAGGCTGTAAGCATAAATATTGATGCGATGATACCAGTAACAATAAATATTGTAAGCATAGAACCCATGATTTTCCCGAGCCGTTTCATACTATCCATGCTGGCAATCGCAGATGATATGGTAAAGAAAACGAGTGGAACAACAATCATAAATAATAAATTAATGAATAAGTCACCCAATGGTTTAATTACCGTTGCCTCTTTACCAAATGCAAGACCAATAATAGAACCTATAATGATCGATGATAGTAAAATAATGGGAAAACGATAGGCCTTCAATTTGTTCCTCATGTTACTCAGTCCCTTTCGTATATAATAAAGATAACTACTTTATCCCGTGTATAACTGGCAGTAGGTCCCTAAAGTGAAACCCAATATGATAAGTGAGGGATCGTCGACTGCCAGTAAATGTCCGATTAGTTCAAAGGCCTTTAGGTCATACCCTTGTGGTACTAACTATCAGTGTGGGATAAAGAAAAACCCCACGGATTGAAGTTTCACTTTTTATTTTACACGAAAAGCAACCGCAACAAAAGGAAATCGGTGGCTGGACAATAAAGATACACCCCGCCTTACACATAAGTACGTAAAGGGGGTGTATAATTAGATGAGATATGGATTAAGTAAATCGATAGCTTGCTGAAGTTTTTTGCTGTTTTTTTCGTAAAGTTGTTTCGCATGTTGATTCTCAGTTGCTAATGCAAAAAGCTCGAGGTCAGCTTGACATTTTTTCATGGTTGCCATAAGTAAAGGTTTTTCTGACGGCTCCGTCACAGCAAGCAAATCGTCATATAAATCAAGGTATAGCTGTCCGTCATTATCCGCTTGCGCCAGAAATACATTTTCTATACTAACATTTTGTTTATCAAGTTCAGTCTCCAACCAGTTGACACTTAAGGATAAGTTGGCAAGAGGTTCTAACAACATTTCACCATCCATAATAACCGTTTGAGGTTCTTTTTCAGGCGCCAGCTTTAATCCTAAATCTTTTGCTGTTAGAGGTTGGTTTTCTTTTTTAGGAAGAACACTTAAAGAACCGGACGGTTCAAGTACAGCAAATTCAACATCAGATGCAAGAAAAACATTATTATCCCTTAATTTCTCTAAAAGATCATCTGTCGAATATCCTTCCTTTTTAAGATTATCTTCCATAATTTTTCCATCCTGAATCAAAACAGTGCTGCTTCCCTCTGTGAAGTTCCGAAATCGTTTACTTTTTAAAGAAATATACTCTACAGTTAATGGTACGATAAACCAAATAAACATGGACAGTATAGCATAAATTAAGTTTGCGTTTGGATCAATCGTGTGGATGGCAACTATTCCTCCAAGTACGATACCGGAAATATATTCAAACACATTTAATTGTGAGATTTGTTTCTTCCCAAGCCATTTCGTCATAAAAAACAAAATGATCAGTAGAGAAAATGACCGTATGATCACAATAACCCATTCTGGCATCGGTTATCTATCCTTTCTTATTACAGATTACTTGTATTGTGGCTCTTCTTTCGTAAGTTGAATAACGTGCTGTTGCAAATCTCTTTTTATTTCAGTTATTAACTGCTCTACTTGAAGGTATCTTTGCTGTGCCTCTTGTTCCGTTGTTTTTTCTGATAATAGATGCAATGTAGCCTCTATACTTTTTATAGAAGAAAAACAGCCTTTCACCTGAGAACCTACTGTCATTCAATACCCTCCTAACCTTTTGGTTTGAAAATTATGGCACCGATAACACCAAAAATAATTGCAGCTGAAATACCAGCGCTTGTTACTTCAAACATCCCAGTTACAACTCCAACTAGACCGTGGATTTCTGCTTCTGCCATTGCTCCATGTACCAGTGAATTCCCAAAGCTTGTAATTGGTACAGTAGCCCCTGCACCAGCAAAGTCGATTAATGGTTCATAGAGTCCAAAACCGTCTAAAATTGCCCCGGATACAACCAATATAGTCAATGTTTGCCCTGGATTTAGTTTTAGAACATCGAGTAAGAGTTGACCAACTACACAAATTAGACCTCCGATTACAAATGCCCAAAAAAAGATCATGAAACATCACTTCCTGCTTCTATTGATACTGCATGCGCAATACAAGGTATTGGATCATTTTGTTGGATACTTAGTGGTGAATGAAGCGCACCAGTTGCTACAACTAATATGCGTTTAATTTCACCCTTCTTCATTAAATTAAGAAAATGACCATACGTTACAATGGCTGAGCAAGCAGGGCCACTAGCTCCAGCTAGAACGGGTTGACCTTCCCGATAAATGGTTAATCCACAGTCAACATATTGGTCTTCATGGATGGTTACGCCTCTTTTCTGCAATAAGTCCAAGGAGACTTCTCTACCGATATGTCCTAAGTCACCAGTAATAATATAATCATAGTAGGAGGGGTCGATGTTCCGTTCTTTAAGATGTGTTTCAATTGTATTTACTGCTGCTGGTGCCATGGCTCCACCCATATTAAACGGGTCTGTCATTTCCATATCAACAATTTTTCCTATAGTTGCGGAAGTAACAACTGGACCTTGACCATGTTGCGCGAGTAATGCACATCCCGCTCCTGTAACTGTCCATTGAGCAGTTGGCGGTTTTTGTCCTCCATATTCGGTAGGGTATCGGTATTGTTTTTCTGCAGCTGCATTATGACTTGAAGTTCCGCTTAAGATATAGTTTGCTCCTTTGGCATTTATGATCATAGCTGATAATGCAAGGCTCTCCATAGAGGTAGCACAGGCGTTAAAAATTCCCAAGTAAGGAATGCCGATCGTTTTTGCAGCAAAGCTACTAGGTGTAATTTGGTTTATCAAATCACCACTAATAAAAAATTCAACTTGTTCTTTTTCGATTTTGCTCTTTTTGATAGCCATTTGACAAGCTTCTTCCATTAATGCTTGTTGTGCTTTCTCAAAGGAATCTTGCTTTAGCCACATATCTTCATGTAGTAAATCAAAGTCATTCGCTATATTACCATTTGCTTCGAACGGTCCGCCGACCGTTCCAGTAGCAATAATGACAGGAGTATTAGCAAACACCCATGTTTGGTGTCCAGTCAGCATTATAATCCACCCCACTGAATGAGAATGGTTTTGATGAGGGCAATTACAAATGCAGAAAAGACACCATAGACAATAACCGGTCCAGCTAATTTCAGCATGTTCGTACCTACTCCTAGGATAAATCCTTCAGTTCGGTGCTCAATTGCTGCTGAAATAACAGCGTTACCAAACCCTGTAACGGGTACGGCAGAACCAGCCCCAGCAAATTGACCAATTCGATCATAAAATCCAAATCCAGTAAACAACATCGTAATAAAGATCAGAGTTGCTACAGTGGGATTTCCTGCAGTTTGTTCCGTGAAATGAAAGTAATAGATATAAAAAGTGGAAATGATTTGACCTATAAAGCAAATGATTCCACCTACTAAAAAGGCTTTTACACAATTTTTTAATATGGGTCTTTTCACTTCCCTCTCTTGTTGGAAAGCTTGATATTCCTGAGCATCAGGCGGTGTATTTTTTTTCGTTTTATCTGCCATTCATTATCCCTCATTTCCTCATGTCTGCTCTTTGGAGAATTCAATAAGCTTTTTCAATTTCTTTTCCAGCTTTTTCTTACTATAGGATTTGGATTGAATAGATTTCTCTAATATTTCTAATTCCATAACAATTTTCTTATCTGTCGAAAGCTCGACTTTTAAGTCTTTAAATTCCTTTTTCATCTGTTTGGTTAGTTGTTCTCTTATCTTTCCCAGTTGAAATCGTTTACCATGCTGTATTTCTATCGCAATTAGCATATGTTTATCTGTATTAACTGCCTTTACTGTAGTTATTTCCTGGTAGTGACTAAGTATTTCTTTCGCTCTGTTTGCATGATGTTGACTTACAGATGAATTTGTCGATATTTTTGTTAAATCTATGTCTCCATTCGGTTGATTGGTCGGTGGCTCTAAAGCAGAGTCATTACCACAACCAATTAATGTAATTAGTAAGAAACTTATCATTAAATTTCTAGCCCATCTCCATTGCATTTAATCACCCATTTCATTTATCGAGCTAAAAAGGGAGGCTGGTAATTCCAGCCTCGAAATAGTTAATTTCTTCTTAAAACCCTTTATATTGAGGCTCTTCCTGTTCTATTTGCTTCACTCTAGGCTCTACACTTTGTAAGATAGCCATTGTTTGTTGTGCAGCATTTTCATATAGCTGTTTTGCTTGCTTGTTTTCAGTTTGTAGTGCAAATTGTTCAAAACTGGCTTGGGCACTTTTAAGACCTGCTATGGTTTGTTTAACTTGGCTTGATACAGTCATACAGATCCTCCTTTGTGATATCATCATTAGTTAGAATGAGGATTTCTAGAGGTAAATATACGATGGATATTTTTCCTATTATAACCAGTTATGAAAAATTATTAAAAATTGAAACATTATTAAGGGGTAAATCGTCTTATATGTAAGAGGTTTTGTGGGAGGATTTCATGTGAAGAAAATCATTGTTATTTTATTGATGATTGGTATTTTTTTACTCTTACTTATTTATAGCGACTTTAGGAATGCAAATGCAAAATTAGTGGAGGATATAACAGTGAGTAAAGAGATGGATGATTTTATTTTACATATACGAATTGAAAACACACAAGAAGGAATAGAAGTTTTTCGATCATTACAGTATATTGGAAATGAGGAGGTAGTTGTACATCATCAGTCCCCCTTAATATCTGTATCTATGGATCATAAAAATCATGATTTTACTGGTAGTCCTGTAAATAGAACGCTTAAAAGCGGAAATGTATACATACCTCAAGATCCAGATATATTTCCGATACCAAGAAGTGAAAAAATGACAAATATATATTTTGAAGCACGTTTTAAAGTCAATGGAGAGTGGAAAGTGATTGATCATGTTGAAGAACTTCATTTTAACTAGAGACTGGAACAAAATAATTTTATTTACTTAAATAGGTTCTATCATTGCTCCATCAGTATACAACCTTCCTGGGGCTCACCTACAGTTGGCGCCTTTCCCCGTGGGATAAGGAAGACTTCGACAGCGATACATCGCAGAAAAAGCGCTCTTCTTTAAAAATCTACGTATTTTTGACTGCGCTTCATATTAATATTTATTCGAACTATTTTAGTTTCGTTCCACACCCTAGTTATATACATAAAGTGAAACTACAATCAGTGGAGCTTGTTCCCTCCACTGATAGGAACCAATCGGACATGTACTGGCAGTCGATCCCTCACTTATCATATTGGGTTTCACTTTAGGGACCTGCTGCTAGTTATATGCGGGATAAATGAAGCTCATTGTTTGTTTACATTTTTCATTTTCAAGAATGGAGCAACATCCATTCGAATCGGGTTTGAAAATTTTCTCACCATTTGTTCTGTCCATGTATCTTTGCGCTTATTCTGCGTCCGTATCTGATAATAATCGTGAAGCTCTTGATCGAACTGTTGAATAAAAGGAAGCTGTTTTTCTATCTGTAAGTAAGTATTATGATGGTAAACGGCTTCGTATGGTAATCTTGGCTTTAATTCAGGCTCTTGGTCTGGATATCCAACGGCTAATCCGAACAATGGTATTACTCTTGGAGGTAGCCTCAATAAATCGTTTACTTTTTGAACGTCATTGCGTAAGCTTCCAAGAAAGCAGATTCCTAAGCCCAGGCCTTCGGCAGTAATTGCCGCATTTTGTGCAGCAAGCGCTGCATCAATTGTCATGACAATAAATTGTTCAGAGCTTTCCAAGCTTTTCTGCATAGCCAGCCTTTCTTCATTGCTACCAATTTGCTCCACGCGATGTAGATCACCACAAAAGACAAATAGGTGTCCATTATCTTTTACGTAGGGTTGTCCAGAGATTTCTGCTAGTTGTTCTTTTATGCTTTCATCAGTGATGCCAATTATCGTATAAGCCATAACATGACTAGAGGTGGATGCTTGCTGTGCGGCTGTCACAATTGTTTGAATTTGTTCTTCTGAAAGTTTTTGGTTTTTAAACTTACGAATAGACCGATGACTCATGATTGTGTCGATTGCTGATATTGTCATTATCATTCTCCTTTATTACTGTGAATTAATTTCTAAAGTGATGGTACTCATTGATAGATCATCTAAGGTAGTTTGTTTTATTAGCTCTGGTTCTTGAAAATCAGGTTTTAAAACAGATAAGGTTTGATTATCTTCTCATTTAGCATTTTTTAATGGTCATATAAAAGGAAGAATATCTTCACCACTAGTATTTGCTAATGATACTATTTCCCAGCTTTCAACGTCAATAACTACGATATTTGATACTGGAAGAGGAGGTGTATCCCGTTGAAATACAAACAGGTCTGTGAATGAATAGTCACAGCCTTTGCTAAATCGGATATAAGGTATGCTTTATGGTTCATAGCTGGATTAAAAATTAAATAAGAGCACAAATCGTTGGTACAAGAAAATTCGAGCAGGTAGATTGGTTTTGCTAAATCAGTGAGCGGAATCCATTTTCTCCATAGCTGATTTTGGGTCGCTAGATGTATGTAAATATGATCTTAATATCGGGACCAATTGAAGATTAATGGTTATTTTCTCATTCTTTAAGTAAAGCTCTATAAATTCTTCTACATCTTTATTACTATTTCTTCCAAGAATGCGGCTCCGTTATTTTCTTGGTTTATTCCAGCATCTGCTCTTTCAATAACAGGTTTGTCATCGCTACATGAGGTAAGTAAAAGCATTAATAGGAACAATATACCCTTCTTCATAAGAACACACCTCACCTGTTTTTTACCATTATACAATAAAGTGAAACTTCAATCCGGGGGGGGGTTCACCTCAGATTGTTAGTACCACAAGGGTATGAGCTAAAGGCCCTTGAACCAATCGGACATTTACTGGCAGTCGATCCACACTTCCCCAAATTGGTTTCACTTTGTTTCTTGAAATGGGGATCTTACTGCCAGTTATATGTGGGGTAAACAATCAAAAAGTATATATAAGTTCAATCAAGACGATTTTTATTTCTTTGCTTTACATGCTGGATATATTGTTTTGGAATTGTGCGTGCTTCACAGATCGTAGGCTATATCAAAAAATTACTATTTTTGGTACACTAGCTTTATATAAAGGGATAAGGGGAGAAATGTATGGTGAAGCCTAGAAATCCTATTATGGTGGATGAAGCAATTAACAAAGTAATGAGACATAAATGGGAAGCTGAGACGGAACTTGTCTCACTTGAAAATTGTGACCTTCGTCGGCTTGCAGCACCATTTATTGCAACACATAATATACCCTTCTTTCATAAATCTCCTTATGACGGTTTTGCTATTAGAGCAGAGGATACGAAATATTCTACAGATGAAGATCCGGTTGTTTTTGAAGTTATCGACTATATTGGAGCTGGACAATTACCCAGAAATGAATTAGGTGAAGGACAGGCAACAAGGATTATGACTGGTGCAAAAATCCCGCAGGGAGCTAATTGTGTTGTTATGCTTGAAGATTGCTACACCTATCAAAAAGACGGTATTCATTATATGGAATTAGCCAAAAAAATGGAAGAAAATCAAAATATTATTAAAGAAGGCTCTGAATTAGCTAAAGGAACTTTGCTAGTAGATCGAGGAGCAATCATCAATCCAGGTATAAAAGCTTTATTGGCAACGTTTGGGTATCATCAAGTGGAAGTGATAAAAAAACCACTTATTGGTGTTATTGCGACAGGGACGGAACTTCTTGAGCCAGATGAAGACCTGGAAAGTGGAAAAATATATAATTCGAATGCATATATGATATTATCACAAATCAAACGAGCTGGGGGAGATCCTAGCTATTATGGAAAGCTTGATGATGATGTTACTTCCAGTTATTCGCGAATCAAGCGTGTACTTCAAGAAGTAGACATTTTAATCACGACAGGTGGTGTATCCGTTGGTGATTTTGATCTTATGCCAGAGCTTTATAACATGCTAGGTGCAACTACCTTATTTAATAAAGTAGCGATGAGGCCAGGAAGTGTAACAACGGTAGCGGTGAGGGGAAAGAAACTTTTATTTGGACTATCTGGTAATCCATCTGCATGTTACGTAGGTTTTGAATTATTTGTGCGACCAATGATTAGAGGGATAATGCATCAAAAAAATGTTTGTATGAAACGTGTCAAAGCAAAACTAGATGATGATTTTCCAAAAATGAATCCATATACTCGATATGTGAGAGGACAACTAAGCTATCAGGGTAGAGAACTATATGTACAACTTGCTGGGATAGATCATTCAAATGTGGTATCTTCACTAGCGTATACTACATGTCTGATAGAAATACCGGGCGGAAAAGAAAAATACGAAAAAGGCGATGAACTAGAAGTTCTATTATTGGAAGACATGGAGGGTCAAGCGAATTTTCGTTAATATAAAGGGGGGAGGCAATGTCGTGATTAATTATGGAGGATCGATTTGGAAGACCACTTAAAGATGTAAGGATTTCAGTAACGGATCAATGCAATTTACGCTGCACATATTGTATACCAAAAGGAATTTTTGGTGAAAACTAAAAATTTCTATCAACGACTGAATTATTATCATTTGATGAATTTGTATTGATTGATAGTAGAGCGATTTGCACGAATTACGGTGGGGAACCGCTGTTTTTCCTGCGTAATTTGGCTGACAATATTATTGCGAGCACTCGGGAAACAGTTTTACAATTTCGGTTATGCCCGGTGGAGTGAAAAGAATTGTCTCAAATGATCCTAGAACATTATCTAGGAACATCACGGAACGTCCAAGTGATTGAGATCTGATGCAATGAAATAAACGCATTTATGAAAAATTCCACAAACGAGTTGCAACAGCTTGTATATTATTTAAATGAATCAGAATGGATAGGCTGAAAATTAATTCCTTAATATACTATACGAGGAGTGGTATCGTTGAAAACTTTTAAACTAAAATTATTAAATGTGATGGAAGAAAAGGATGGAGAAATCATTCCACATCGGATTCCATTGATAGATGGTTTAATTATTAATCGGGAAGATGATAAAAACCAATGGACAGTAGAGGCTTACGTTGAAAGCTCATACATGCCATATTTTGAACAATTAAGTAAAAATAAAGATGAGATATTAATTCAGGTTAAAATTACAAAAGAAAGTAATGATACAGCGACATTTATCACTTCTATCATAGGTATGAATGAGATCGGCTCAAACATGAATGTGTTATTTTTAGGTAATATTGTAGATAGAAGAAAGGCAAATATTGAATCAATGCTAACTACGTTAATTGAAGAAGGATATCAAGGTAAAGAACTATTAAAGAAATTTAAAGAAATTACGTGATAAAAGTTAATCAAGCATTGGTGAAGTTTTAAAATTTGCGAAAATTCGGGTCGCGAACTTTTTTGAATGAAATAGGCGCATTTATCTACAGCGCCTGCTATAATATGAATAGGATTTTTAGTACATATGGATGTAAACACCAGAGCAAACAAGGAGTAATTACATATGCAATACCAAAAGACGACAGCGATTCGCTGGGCAAATAGGCTGTCACCAGTTCAAATCTTATTATTATTTTATTTTTTTGCCGTGTTACTATCAACGGTCATTATGTCCTTACCAATCGTTTATAAAGATGGAGTAGATATTCCGTTTATTGATATTCTATTTACAGCCGTCAGTGCACTTAGTGTCACTGGTTTGAGTTCCATTACAGTTGCAGATACGTTAAGCACTACGGGAATTATTTTACTCGCAGCAATTCTACAGCTAGGTGCTGTAGGAGTTATGGCGATTGGGACATTCATTTGGCTTTTACTAGGAAAAAAAATTGGTTTGAAAGAACGTCGATTAATTATGACAGACCAAAATCAAACGACATTTGAAGGAATGGTTCGTTTGATTAAGCAAATTGTTTATGTACTGTTAACGATTGAATTTATTGGATTTATTGTATTAGGAACGTATTTTTTACAATATTTTGATACAGCTAAAGAAGCGTATCTTCATGGGTTCTTTGGTACGATAAGCGCCGTATCAAATGGTGGATTTGATATAACGGGTTCGTCACTAATTCCATTTAAAGACGATTATTTTGTACAATTTATTAATATGCTATTAATTATTTTTGGGGCGATTGGTTTTCCTGTATTAATCGAGGTAAAAGAATACATATTTGCTAAGCCAGATATACGAAAACATATTCGTTTTAGCTTATTTACAAAAGTTACTACCACCACATTTCTTATCCTTATTATTATTGGTGCTTTTTTCATGTATCTATTGGATATTACTAATTTTTTCGTCGATAAATCATGGCATGAAGCATTCTTTTATTCGCTTTTTCAGTCAGTAACGACAAGAAGTGGTGGACTAGCAACAATGGATGTCAGCCAACTTACGGAGCAGAACCATTTATTTATGTCTTTATTAATGTTTATTGGTGCCTCACCAAGCAGTGCTGGAGGAGGCATACGTACAACTACATTTATTTTAGTTGTAATTTTTATCATTACATACGCTAGAGGCGGGAAGAGTATTCGTCTATTTAACAGAGAAGTGTATGATGAAGATTTACTAAAAGCTGTTACCGTAACTTTAATGGCACTAATTTTAGTATTTACATCTGTACTGGTTATTTCAATTGCTGAACCATTTTCAATAACACAAATTATGTTTGAAGCAACATCTGCTTTTGGTACAGTAGGTCTTTCACTAGGTATTACAAGTGAATTAACTTCATTTAGTAAGGTTGTTCTAATGATTTTAATGTTTATCGGCAGAGTAGGTATCATTACATTTTTATTTATGTTTAAAAATAATAAAAACAGTGGTAATTATCATTACCCGAAAGAAAAATTAATTATTGGATAAGTTGTCAGTTGGGAGAGAATGATATATGTCTAAGCAGAAGCGTTTTTTGCCAATCCCTCATCGTATTTTAGTTAATTTACAAGAAGCTATCCTAATTACGAACAAGAGTGGAATAATCTTAGCCGGAAATGACGCTGCTTATACGTTACTTAAAATAGAATCGGATATTTAGCATTTTATGATGAGCTAACGGACTTACCTAATAGACATTATTTTCAAAAGTACTGAATGAAGCAATTGAGCGAGCTACCAGCCGAAACGAAGTTTTGGCAATCTACTCCTTTGATTTGGACTACATTAAAGAGCTTAATGATACACTGGGTTATTCTGTAGGTGATAAATTAATTAAAGCAAGTGGAGAAAGATTAAAGGGGTTTATTGAAGCAAACACATTTATAGCTCGCCTAAGTGGCGATATGTTTCTCGTTTTACAATATGGAATAGATACGAAGGCATCCATTAATAAATTTGCAGAACGATTAATCCATTGCTTTCAAGACCCAGTAAAAATAAATGATTGTGAAATCTATACTTCAATAAGCATCGGCATTAGTCTTTTCCCTCAAAATGGGCTTACTGCTGATGACTTAATTAAACACGCTAACTCCGCATTGCTTTCAATAAAAGATACATATCGTAATTGCTATAAATTATTTGAAACCTCTATCTCTGAAAAGTTCAAGTCACTTCTTACTATGGAAAATCAACTGAGAAAAGCGATAATTGGCGGCCAATTTGAGTTGTATTATCAACCGCAAGTCGATTTTACATCTTCACGAATTATCGGAGTGGAAGCATTACTGCGATGGCGACACCCTGAAAAAGGTTATATATCCCCACGTGATTTTATTTCGATTGCAGAAAAAACGGGCATCATTATAGATATAGGTGAGTGGGTTCTCCATGAAGCATGTAGGCAAAACAAAAAATGGCAGGATGAAGGACTTACACCTATTGTTGTAAGTGTGAATCTATCTGCCGTGCAACTTCACCAAAAAGGGTTTGTGGGAAAAATCAAAAAAATCCTAAATGAGACAAACTTAGATGCAAAATATCTAGAATTAGAAATAACGGAATCCATGGCAATGAAAAATGAACAATCGATATTGGATATTTTGCAAGAACTTAGATCAGAGGGGATTTTAGTTGCTATTGATGATTTTGGGACAGGTTATTCCTCATTAAAATCTTTAAGCTTATTTCCAATAACTAAATTAAAGATTGATAAAATGTTTATGAATAAACAAGATGAGAATCGACTGATTGTGAAATCAATTATTCAACTATCGCATTCTTTAAATATGAAAGTTATTGCTGAAGGTGTTGAAACGAAAGAACAGTTTACCTTTCTTCAACAAGAGAAGTGTGATGAAATGCAGGGGTATTTTTTTAGCAGGCCAGTACCTGCCTATCAATTAAAAGAAATGCTTCTTAACGATAATTAAAAGAACAACAGCTTGCGCCAAGAGAAGAAAGATGGCACAAGCTGTTGTTTTGGTTTAGCAATAAAATGCAGCACCTACGATAATCAATAGAATAAAAAGCACTACGATTAATGCAAAGTTGCTACCATATCCTCCACTAGGATAGCCGCAGCCTCCGCCATATCCGTAACCCATTATTTCACCTCCGATCTTACAGTTACACTATATGCGATCGCGGAGAAAATGGTTTGGACTTTTACCTAGTTATAACGGATTTCTAATAGTAATAAGTCCGATCTATCCCCAATATAACTGGCAGTAAGCCCTCTGGGGGATAAACAAAACTCCCGCTGATTGAAGTTTAACTTTATTCCTTTGTTTCTGTTGCTGTAATACTAGTAATTTTAATTTGATCATTTTCATATTTTGTAGTAAACGTATAGGCATAAGATGTTTTGCTAGCTTTTTCTTCCTCTTTAGATCTTTTTTCAATGGTGACGGAAGCTTCAATTTGAACTTGATTATTGTCTGCTATAGTGCTTTTTAATTCTGAAAATTTCACGTTTATAAAATCAATATAACCCTCTCGAAATTGCGCGTAGGAGGACTTAGATTGCATCTCACTACTTAATAGTGCGTAAGCATTAACGTAATCTCTAATTTCAATACTCTCAAGGAAATAATTAACTAAATACTCTGCATCCTCTTGAATCTGATCGGGGTCTTTAGAACTAATAATATCTGATGTGCTTGCAAAATCCAGTTTATCCGTTTGAGCTTCGTGTGACCATTGGTCCATTTCATCAATTACTTCAGTGATTGGGATACTAAATCCTATCGTGCCGTCTTTAGTTCCAACTGAATTAATCCCAACAACATGACCTGTTTTTCTGTCAATTAATGGACCGCCACTATTCCCATCTGTAATTTGAGCAGATATTTGATATACATTATTATAATTAAATCCATCCACCGTAAAATTACGTTCTTTTCCAGAAATAATACCTAATGTAACAGTATTTTGAAAACCGTGTGGACTACCTAATGCAATAACTTCATCACCTATTTCAGAAGGCGATTCTTTTTCGACTTCCATATATTGACCTGCAAGCTGTGGAACACGAATGACAGCAATATCTGTATCTTCACCAATCCCAACAACCGCAGCTGGATAAATTTGCGCATTGGCAGTACGAACATAGATTACATCAGCATCTTTAATTACATGGGCGTTGGTAATAATGTCCCCACTTTTATTATATACGAATCCTGAGCCTGTAATGGTACTATCTTCATTTTGTCCCTCAATCTGAATTACATTTTTTTCAGCTTCATGAATGATTGATTTTAAATCTAAATCTTGATTACTTGTAGTTACTTTATTTATGACAGGATTACTAATCGACATATCTTCGCTTTGCCATTTTTGGTAAATAAATATCATAGCTATGATACCAATAATAAGTACAAGACCTGATAGAAGATATGTCGAATACTTTAGTTTCGGCACTGCATTGTTCACCTCGCTTGAATGAGCCTCTTAATTAATCGGTATACCAAGTTATTTTCTCAACATCCGTTTCTACATCTTTGGCTTTATAGTCGATATCAAAATGAGTGAATTCAAAGTTTCCGGACTCATCTGGATATAATTCATCAGGATATACGTAAACGCCATTTGTTAATAACTCATGCCCATCCTTAGTTTGAAGTCTATACTTAACCATGATGGAATTAACAGGGATTGTTGCCACACTCTTAACCTTCCCTTTAACTACAAGATTACCTTGATCATCACTAGTGGTTTTTATGGATACTAATTCAACCGCATCATTTTCATTTACTTGCTGTTCTTTCGTAGCAGAGGTCATAGCTTGTTCGATTCTTTTTTGCTGGGCCGTTTCAAAACTCACCTGCTCCTTATCAATCGTTGTCTGTAAACTTGTTAATTTCTCTGACTTAGGAGCATATTTTAAGCCATCCTCAACAATTAATTTCGCATCATTAAATTGTTTTTTATTTAATTGCTCATTGGCCCTTGTGTACGTATAATTAATTATTTGGTCTCTAATATCTTTTGTAATTGGTTCAGCTTCCTCAGTGTCGATAGAAGCAGCGTCCCAAAGTAATATTTTTAATTGATCAATATTCGGTTCCTTTTTTAAAGATTCTGTTACTTGCTTTAATTTAACAGCATTTCGATTAGCTGCAATCTCGTCAATTAATTGGTTTATCGCAGGCCCATCAAAGTCTTTTAGCGTGTTTTCTGTATTATTGATAAGATCGAGCGCTGCCTGATATTTTTTTTCTTTAAGAAACTGCGTTGACTCTTCTAATGAAGCTCTTATGGATAACGCATGATCCATAAATTCAAGTGAATGCTGTGCTTGATTAAAATTATGCTTATAGTCAATCGCTTTCTGAAAGAGCTCTTTAGCTTCTTGATATTCCGCATTTAGAACCTTCTCTTCACCCTTATTGTATAAGTCCTTTGCTTTAGCAGTTCGAATTTCTAACGTAACATAGAGTAAGACGATAGAAAGCAATACACAGCCTGTGACAATCGCTGGTAGCTTCCAAAATTGCTTGCCTACTTTCTTTTTCACCCGGTTAAACCTATCTTCTGGTAGTTTCTTGCCACATTTAATACAATAGCTCTCATCTTCTTTAATTGATGTACCACAGTACGGACAATGGAGCATTTAAATCACCTGCTTTTATATGAAACAGCTTCTGTTTTCATTTAATTAGTAATAGCATTATTTTATCATATTTTGACTTTTCTTAGGTAATAGAAATTGGTATGATAAAGTGGAAGTATTCCAATAATAAGATTAACTAAGTTATGTTACATAGGAGCTTTTTGGAGGAGGTGCGGTACATATGGAAATCGATATGGGAGCTGTCTTCGGTATTATTTGTTTTGTTATTATTCTGTTAAATATTGGTTACTGTATCTTTGATGCAGAAAAATAAGTAATTAATGGAAACTTCAAAAAAGATCAGACGAATCGTCTGATCTTTTCCCATACACTACGTTATATTATTATTTATCTGGTTAAGGACCATTGATCGAAAGGGAAAATGATAAATTCAGAGCGGCCTATAATTTCATTTTCTTCGATTAATCCCAAGCCATTTCGGCTATCCTTACTTATTGCTCTATTGTCTCCCATAACAAAATAGTTTCCTTCAGGTATTTCCACTGGTCCATAATTACCTGACTGACGTTGTGCTTCTTCATTTAAAAAATTTTGTTCGTATTTATCACCATTAATATAAAGGTTACTTCCATTAATTTCAATTGTCTCGCCAGGAAGTCCAATAATACGTTTCACATAATTTTTTAATGGTCTTTCGATAATAACAATGTCCCCGCGTTCTGGTTCATCAAGAATATAGATTATTTTATTAAAGATTACTCTTTCACCGTTTTGGAGAGTGGGGTCCATGCTTTCACCTTCAACAATAGACGTTGCAAAAATAAACGTTCTTAAAAAGAAAGCAATTAAAATTGCAATAATGATTGCCTTAACCCATTCCAACCATTCATTTTTCTTTTTTGTTTCTGCCACCGAAGACATCCTTTCCAGAAAACATTACACTTATTATAGTAGCATAGTGGACAAAACTAAGCGAGTAAGAGAATCTCTACAAATAAAATAGCTTGTGTTATATAGCAAGAAAAACTTGTCAAATTCTGTAATGCTATGCTACAGTAAAATAAACCAAAAGGAGGAGGTATCACTGCGATCATAATGAGTACAACAGACAATCTTCTTAAAAGAATTGAATTTCTGCGTAATAAAATGACGGAGGTTGCATTGGAAAAAGGGTTTACCAATCTTGAATCAGTTGCGCTTAGTCAAGAATTGGATAGGCTCTTAAATCTTTATGAGAGCATGAAACACCCTGATGCACATGAAAAATAGAAATTATAATGATGTAATTATAGGAACGGTTTATAAATACGTCTGAATAAAATCCTCCAATCTATCCAGTCCTTTTTGTAAGGTCTTTAATTGATATGCATAGGAAATGCGCATATATCCTTCTCCTAGTTTAGAAAAGCTATTACCTGGTACTAGCGCAACCTTACCTTTTCTTACTAGGTCCAATCCTAATTGGAATGAGCTTATTTCTTTTATCGGAAATTTTGGGAAGAAATAAAATGCTCCTTCAGGCCTCTGGACACTAAGCCCCATGTTGTTCAATCTCTCTTGTACATAATCTCTTCGCTGCTGATAAGCAGATCGCATTTCGCTTGAATCGTCTATTCCATATGTTAAAGCCTCTAATGCAGCATACTGGCTAATGGAAGAAGCGCAGGAGACATTATATTGATGAACCTTTAGCATCTCCGAAGCGATCCAATCGGGTGCTAATACGTAACCAATTCGAAACCCAGTCATGGAGTGGGATTTTGATAACCCATTAATAACAATGGTTTTATCTCTTATCTCGGAAAATCTAGCTATGGAAATATGTTGGCTGTCATATACTAATTCACTATATATTTCGTCTGCTAATACAAACAGTTCTTTATCTTTCAGTATGGAGACAAGTTGTTGCAATTCTTCTGTTGAGAATGAAGCCCCAGTTGGATTAGAAGGATAGGGCAAAACAATACATTTTGTTTTTTTTGTTATATGCTTAACAAGCATATCTTTAGTAACTTTAAAGCCTGTTTTAGTTGTATCCATATAAACCGGACTTGCTCCAGCTAAGCGGATTAACGGTTCATATCCAGGGTAAATTGGTCCAGGGAGTAATACCTCATCTCCTGGATTCAATATGGTACGAAAAGCAATATCAATCGCCTGAGATGCACCTGTTGTAACAATGACTTCATTTTCAGGATTATAGCTAATCGCGTACTGCTTTTGATTAAACACAGCTATGGCTCGACGAAGTTCAATAATACCTGCATTATGTGTATAGGTTGTTTTGTTTTTATGTAAGGAATTTACCGCTGCCTCCTTAACGTGATCGGGTGTATGGAAATCTGGTTGTCCAATGGTTAACGATACAATATCTTTTTCATCTGCTACCATATTAAAAAATTTACGAATCCCTGATATTTCTATTTCTTTTACATTTTTATTAAGTAGATGTTGCATAAAATTACCTCCAAGGTGAATTAATTAAATTGTTAAAAAATATTTAAAAATTTGTGATCTAGTTTACAAGAATTTACGGTATACTCTTGTTGACAGTATAAAAGGAGTGTATCACATGCGACCAAAAACGTTAAATTTTGAGCAGTTAGTTAAACAAAATAAACAAGAATTACTAGACGATAAGAAAAGCATTTCTCAGATAGAAACTAGATTAGAAATGAAACAGATGAAATTAGTCCAAAACAAGAGGAAAAAAGCTTGATCTCTATTATGTCTAGGTAAAAGAGACTGAGACAAAAGAATGAAGAGAAATAATTAAAAACGAACGATAAGGTACCGACTCCCTGAAGTTAGAGTAAAAAATCTAATTTCAGGGGGCGTTTTTGTGGCTAAATAGCGGAAAGAGCGTATATTTTCACGGTGCGGCGATGATTCTCCTATTGATCATATGATTATTCGTATTTTGAGTAAAGAAGTTGTGTTTTGTCCCAGCCTCTTTTATGATGTACCAGTTTTTCGTAAAAGGTTGACCGCCTTAGGTTGGTTATTTAACTGAATAAAAAGAACAGCCCCCAAAATACAAGCCATCCCAATCGATTGGATGATAGAAAACGTCTCTTGAAATATTAATATACCTATCAATGTAGCTACAACTGGCTCAACTGTTGATAAAATAGATGCTTTGGAAGCTTCTGTGTGGTTAAGTCCATGTGTATAAATAATATAAGCGAAAGCAGTAGGTAAAAAGCCTAATCCAAGTGTGTAGAAAATCACCTCGGGGTACATGAGTAATTCCCATTTTTCCTTGTAAGGAAATAGAGGTGATAATGCAATTGCAGCTATGATGAACGTATAAGTAGTTATGCTGAGACTAGAGTATTTTCGAAGTGCAAACTTGCTAAATATACTATATAAGGAGTAGCCAAATCCAGCACCTAAACCAAAAATAATTGCACTTAGAGATACAGCATTTAGATTAAATGGTATGACTTCTACTACGAGACAAGTTCCAATTAATGTCGTTAGAAGAGCCATAAGCTTCCCTTTCGTAATGGGCTCTTTGAAAAATAAAAAGGATAATATCATTACAAATGCAGGGGCGGTGTATAATAATGCTGTAGCCACAGGAATGGTACTTAATTCAATCGCTGTAAATAGGCAAAAATTAAAGAAAGTAATGCTTAAAATACCAGTTCCAAGGAAATACCTTATATCTTTCAAGGATTTAAGCTTTAGTTTGTTTCGGAAAAAAAATAATAAGTAAAGAAAGAGCAATAGGGCTGTTGACCATGCTCGTAAAATTACTACCTCCATAGGTGTGAAGCCAAACGAATAGAGGTTTTTAACATACCAACTGATTGTCCCCCATAAAGCAGCACCGGTGATAATATATAAATATGCTTTTTTCAAATACAAATCACCCCTCTATAGTTGTCAATTTAGCCCATTATATCAAATTTAATAAATGTTCTGTGAGAATTTTGTGTAGAAGGTAATTTCTTAGGGATGAATAAGGATGTATAGTTAAAAGAAGAATAGGATAGAATGCTACTAATCTATGGAAAGAAGAAAGGGACGATACAATGTTCATCCTTTATATAGAGTATGATATGCATCGATTGCAATCAATAATAGGGGAGGGTAGCTATTTGTTACTATTCCTGATCGTTCTAGGAATAGGAATTTTATATCGTTTCGTAAACATATTTATTCAGTGGAATATGCGGAAACGTACATATATGCTTCTGTCGTACATCGGAATTAGTTTAGGTGTTTTTACAGTATGTTTTAGTATTCTTATGACTACAGGTACATTAGACAAATCTACATATGCATATTTATCACTACTATTACGAGCGTTATCCATTTTTGGTATTGTGCTAATCTTGTTCTCGGCAGGAAAACGATTATTTTCACATAAATAAAGCAGTAGAGGATTGCCGCTACTACTTGAAAAGGGTGTATAAAGCGTATAACTGACTTGTATTTGTATGGAATAGGATATTATGAGGCTAAATATTATTTCTAATTTCGGTGTGATTTACTTGGCGGCCATTCCATTTTACCCAATGAAGAAGGAGTGAAATATGTAGAAGCAGAAGAGTGTTTCTTTTCATAGTTTCTTTTCTTATTTTCCGGCTTCCAATTAATATAACGATAAATGACTTTTTTCGCTTGTGATAATGACATTTTCGCTTGAGGGTTCCGATAATTTTCGTCTAATGATCCAAGGTGCTCTAAATTCTTAAAGTCTTTTTTGGTTGGCGGAATATGGAAATAATAGTTAGCTACTTTAACAAGAAGCGTTGAATGTTGATTACTAAATTTAGGCTGTTTAGAAAAATGAAGTCCGACTTTATTAGCTCGTTTTTCAGAGAGTAAGCGACTTATAGTTTCTTTTTTTATATCGTAGAGGTGTTTCGGGTCAGGAGCTGTTTTAGCATGCCGATTAATCGTATAAAGTGCTTTTGCAAGTTCTTCTAGTTGTTGTTTGTCTGTCATAGTTAGGCTCCTCCTTTGCTCCCGTTCTTAAATAGCTTGTCTATATCCTATCGCAAAGCATATCTTGTTGCAAGAGTGATAGCTAATCATTTAACAACAGAAACGAGCAGAACTTATCTGCTCGTTATTACGTTATTTCAAATCTTGAATCGTTGGAACGATTTTTTTCACTTCATCTGGCTTTCTTCCATCAAATCGATAAATAAAGTCACCATCTGGAGAAATGATGTAGAAATAAACGCTATGCATGACCTGATCAGAGTCTGCTGGTATTTCTAGAGGTGCTTTAAATGATTTAATAGAAAACTCTTTGATTTTGTCAAATTCATAACCGGTTAGGAAATCCCAGTTATCAAAAGATGCACCCCTGGACTCTCCAAATTCCTTTAATTTTTCTGGCGTATCATTATCTGGATCTACACTGAACGAAACAAGACGAACATCATCTAAGCCAGCTTCTTTTAGTTGGGTTTGTAGATTAGCCATATTGGATGTCATTGGGGGACAAACCGTCTCACAATTTGTGAAAATAAAATCCGCAATCCAAAAGTCACCATCTAACTCACTTTTGGAGACATTTTCACCATCTTGGTTCGTGAATGAAAAGTCCTTTACTTCAACAGAGTAGTCGCCTTGATATTTATTTCCGCAAGCAGCTAATAATAATAATAAAAACACTAAGGGTAAAATGAATTTACACGTTGTCCGCATATGTAAAACCTCCATACGTGTTTGAAATCCCATTAAGTGTAGCATGGAAAGCCCTAAAATACCATGTATAAATTGTTAACAAAATACTGAAATAGTGATAGTGTGTGTTTTATTAGGTATTTTGTTTCTGCGCTAACATATAATTAGTTGACATTAATAAATAGCCTGAAGGTTAACTATGATGTTCAAGGGTATAGAGGTGAATCTCTGGTTTACATAAAAATCGATAGGGCAGTCTAGTAGTTCCGATTCCGCTATTTACAAATAATAAAAGCTTATCATCATTTAACGAATATTTTCCTTGCACATATTTTTCAGCATATGCAGGTGTATAGAGGTGACCAATAAATGGCAATCTTACTTGTCCACCATGACTATGCCCAGATAATTGGACATCTACAGGGTAATTCACGGCTTGATCAGCAAAATCAGGTTCATGAGCAAGTAATATGGTAAAAAGTTCAGGATTAGCTTCAGTAAGTGTTGATTGTAAGTCTGGTTTGCCAAGCATAACATCATCAATCCCTGCTAGTGTCAATTGCGCTCCGTTAACGTCGATTGTTGTGTGATTGTTTTGTAAAAGATGAAAACCAGCATTTTCCATTACTTTCATCACTATCTCTGTCCCATATCCCCCATGGTCATGGTTTCCGTAGATCCAATATTTTCCTTTAGGAGCGGTTAATTTACTTAAAATATTTACAATTTTATCATCCCATTGAAAGGTGTTGGGCTCATCCACAAGGTCACCAGTAAATACTATTAAATCAGGTTCTAGTCCATTGATTTTGAGAACAAGTTCATGGAGTTGTTCTAATGTGTAATGAAATCCAATATGAGTATCTGAAAATTGAATGATTTTAAAATCCTGAAATGCAGGGTTTATTTTTTTAGATGAGATTCTGTTTTTATTTATGTGAAGAAGTATAGGCTCAATTTCTTTTGCATAATAGTATGTTCCGCCGCTTAGCCCTAGTAACGCAAGGAAACTACCAAGCGCTTTTTTTAAAAATGATCTTCTGTTCATTGGTTACAAACCTTTCTCGACATGCATTAGAACAAAATTATAACACGAATAGTGAAAAATTGAATTAGCCACACTTTTTATCGGAATAGTCAGTTAATTACTTGACATTTGATTCATAAGAACATACGATAAAATGGATAGGTATTAAACCGTTTAAATAATGAAAAATGAGCTACTGTATTTGTTTTAGGAACTGTTGTTATTGGGAGGAGAGCATATTCACATAGAAAGAAGTGTCCGCCATAATAAGGCAGACACTCCTAATCTCGGTAGCGTTTAAGGACAGGAATCACAATCTTCTTGAAAGGGTGTATGAAGACCTTCCATTTGAATGGTGCAATGCGATATATGAAACTGGTCTTTTAATACCTGATTTGCTTGTTTAAGTAAGTCATCACGATGGATAGAATCATCAACAACTACATGACAACTCAACGCTGGAAACTCAGAGGTAATTGACCAAACATGTAAATCATGCACATCTTTTATTCCTTGTAACTTTAATAATGCTGTTTTAATTTCTTTTACATCTATATGCACGGGCTTTCCTTCCATTAATATATGGATAGATTCCTTGGTCACTCTGAAACCTGAAATTAAGATTAAAATGGCGACGATTACACTAGCTATTGGATCGGCAATATTCCAACCGAAAAGCAGTATGAGTATACCTGCTACGATGGCTCCAACTGAACCTAAGAGATCACCTAAAACATGAAGTAATGCACTTTTAATGTTAAGGTTATCTTCTGAGTCTCCGCGCATCAGCATCCAAGCTACAATGATATTAACGATAAACCCAATTACGGCAATAATCATCATATTGGCACTGACATTTGGCGGATCCATAAAACGATGAAAAGCTTCATAGAAAATATAGAGGGAAATAAGCACCAATGTTATGCCATTAATAAACGCTGCGATGATTTCAAATCTACGATAACCATATGTTTTTGAAGTAGTCGCTTGTCGCTCGCCAATTTTAAATGCTAAAAGACTTAATCCTAATGCAGCTGCATCACTCAACATATGTCCAGCATCTGATAGTAAAGCAAGACTATTTGTTAGCAAACCTCCAACTGCTTCAATTATCATAAACGCCGTAATCATGATGAAGCTCCAGAATAGTACCCTCTTGTTACTTGTATGATGATGGTGACCATGGTGATGGTCATGATCATGTCCCATAATCAAGCCTCCTATCGTGTATGTTTACTGTGCTCAATAGTTTGTTCTAATAAATTCATAACGTGATAATCATCGGGAGAATAATAATACATGGTCTTTTCTCGTCGGTTTTTAACTAGTCTTAGCTGTTTAAGATACTTTAACTGATGTGAAATGGTAGATTGATTCATTTTTAGGCAATCTGCGATCTCACTGACAGAACACTCTTTATGGAAGAGTAAATGTAAGATTTTAATACGAGTTGGATCAGATAAAGCTTTAAACGTTTGTGAAACAGCATCGATTAATTGTTCATCAATTGGATTATAATCCATTTTTTCTCTCTCCAATACTATATGATCATATGTTCATATTATAACTTTTATAAGTTGCTTTTGCAAACCAAAATTAGCTTGTTTCGTTTTTCTTATTTCTACACTATGGTAAAATATAGAATGTAGTTTGGTGGGTTAATAAAATGGATACGAAACTGTACCTTCTATGAAAGTATGATAAGGGGTGATGTGATGAGTATGTTGCAAGATAAGCAATTAACTGATCTATCTGTTGGTGATGTGATGATTTCTTCCGAGAAGGTTGCACATGTACAAGTAAATAATCCATTAGAGCATGCTTTGCTTGTATTGGTAAAGTCTGGATATTCCGCAGTTCCGGTTCTTGATGCATCTTATAAATTAATTGGAACAATAGCTAAAACCAATATATTAAATCAAATATTAGGGCTTGAACGTTTTGAGTTTGAGCGGCTTTCTGACATCCTTGTTAAGGATGTTTTAAATGAAGAAATACCTTGCTTATCAAAAGAAGATTCGTTACTTAAAGGCTTAAATACAGTTATTAACCATCCTTTTGTCTGTGTGGCTGATAGTGATGGATATTTTGATGGGATTCTAACAAGAAGAGCCATTTTAAAGCAAGTTAAAAAAGACATTTATACACAAAAATCATGAGAAGATGCTGGGACGAAACTAAAATAGTTAACACCCAAAAACGGAACAATAAAAATTTAAGTGTTTATACGAAACGCAGGCAAAATAAGTAGACTCCTTGAAAAAGCGAAGTATTTTGCTAGAGCGATGATACCAAAATAATCCGAACTGATTCGTTCGGGTTATTTTTTGAAGAAATACTTTTGCTTTAGTCTCTTTCATTGCTTTAATGAACAGGGATAATCTAGATAAGATTATTTGTAAAAGCCTCTTTAGGAATTTACATAATGGATAATAATTGCGACGAAAAAAGCTATCTGCTAAATTAAAAGATAGTACATAAATAGGAGGATACGAAATAATGAATATGATGGATGCAAATGAAATTATAAGCTTTATCTCAAACAGCAAAAAAAGTACACCAGTGAAAGTATATATAAAGGGTAATGATTTAAGTCAATTAGAATTAGATAAATCGATTCAATCGTTTTTGGAGAGTAAAAGTGGTGTCTTATTTGGAGAATGGGAAACAATCAAGAGCCTATTAGAGAATAATAAAGATGTTATAGAGGATTATGTGCTGGAAAATGATCGCAGAAATTCGGCAATTCCATTACTAGATTTAAAAGGAATTAATGCTCGTATTGAACCAGGTGCTGTAATTCGTGATCAAGTAGAAATTGGTGACGGTTGTGTCATTATGATGGGAGCAATGATAAATATCGGTTCTGTTATTGGCGCAGGAACGATGATTGATATGAACGCTGTGCTGGGTGGGCGTGCGACAGTTGGTAAGAATTGTCATATTGGCGCAGGAACCGTTCTTGCTGGGGTTATTGAACCACCATCTGCAAAACCGGTTGTCGTAGAAGATGATGTGGTAATTGGAGCAAATGTAGTTGTGTTGGAAGGTGTTACGATAGGGAAAGGAGCAATCGTTGCAGCTGGAGCAATTGTTACAAAGGATGTTGCGCCAAACACATTGGTTGCTGGCACGCCTGCAAAAGTATTAAAAGAAATCGATGAGAATACAAAATCAAAGACAGAGATCAAACAAGAGCTACGGAAATTAAATGACTAAGTAGGGAATAAATATGCTAGAACTAAAAGAGATTAGAAGAGATCTACATCAGATACCCGAACTAGGATTTCAAGAAATAAAAACACAGCAATACTTGCTTGAAAAAATTAAAGATTTCCAGACTGATCGAGTGTCTATTCAATTATGGAAAACAGGTATACTTGTATTTGTAGCGGGATTAGCTCCGGAGAAAACCATAGGTTTTCGAGCTGATATGGATGGATTACCAATTATGGAAAAGACCAATTTAGCGTTTTCTTCCTTGCATCAAGGAAAGATGCATGCTTGTGGTCATGATTTTCATATGACCATTGGACTTGGAGCATTACAGCACATGATAGAAAATCCGATTAAGGATAATTGTTTATTTATATTCCAGCCTGCCGAAGAAGGACCTGGTGGTGCACTTCCATTAATGCAGTCTGAACAATTTAATGATTGGCGTCCAGATGTAATCTTTGCTTTGCATATTGCTCCAGAACTACCAGTAGGTACAGTATCTAGTAAACCAGGGCTGTTATTTGCTAATACTAGTGAACTTTATTTAGATTTTACTGGCAAAGGTGGACACGCTGCATATCCGCATTTAACAAGGGATATGGCGGTTGCTGCAAGTAGTTTTATCGTGCAGATGCAGCAAATTGTTTCGAGAAACATAAACCCGCTGGAGGGTGCGGTTGTCACTATAGGAAAAATGGAAAGTGGATTTGTTCAGAATGCGATTGCAGAGACAGCAAGGCTGGAGGGAACGATTCGAACCGAACATCCTAATGCTATTCAGACGGTAAAAAATCGACTGGAGAAAATGGCTAAAGGTTTTGAAATGGCCTATGATTGTTCCATTACACTTGATTATGGTGCCAATTATTATCAGGTGTATAATGATCACCAGCTGGTGGAACGTTTTTCCGAAATAATTCAAGCGACTGATCTGAATTATATACAAGCAGATGCCGCAATGACTGGTGAGGATTTTGGGTATATGTTAAAAGATATACCCGGATTTATGTTTTGGCTAGGAGTAGATTCTGAATATGGTCTTCACCACGCACAGTTAAATCCTGATGAGGACGCATTATTTGTGGGAGTAGAAGCTGTTACAAAAACAATTAAGATGCTTTCTTTATAGCTTTTGTATATCTTTCTTATTAGTTGCAAAATCTATATATGAATTAAATATATAGAGGAGGCAATGAAAGTGGCACGTATTGGTGTGGAAGAAACATTAACAGATGTTAAAGAGGCATTAATGGAGATGGGACATGAGGTTGTAGATTTAAAAAATGCAGACGATGCTGCATATTGTGATTGTTGTATTATTTCTGGACAGGATAAGAATTTAATGGGTGTGACGGATACACAAATTGCTGGTGCTGTAATTAATGCTCAAGGATTCAGTGCAAATGATGTTTGCCAAATGGTAAATCATAAATTAGATTAATTTTTCTCTTAAATATTCTTATTTTCAACGAACCATTTTATCCAACTATTCATATATAGGTATGGGTAGACGGTTGAATTTAAGGATACTTTAGGAGGTAGTAGCATGCGTTTACGTGATGAGATGCCGGAATTAAATGGAGCCACTAATTGGTTAAACAGTGATTCGATTACCAAGGAAGATTTAATCGGCTCAAAACCAACATTCATCCATTTTTGGTCTGTCAGTTGTCATCTATGTAAAAAAGCCATTCCTAGAATTAATCAATTACGAGATACTTATCAAGGGAATTTACAGGTTATTTCAGTTCATATACCACGTTCTATAAGTGATAAGAACATGAAGAAAATCAAACTAGTTGTAGCTAATTATGGTATGCATGAACCGATTATTGTAGATAACAATGATGAGATAACAGATGCATTTGGATTGAATTATGTTCCGTCGTTTTATCTATTTGATAAATCAGGAATACTACGTTTTGTACAAAAGGGAAAAAGTAATACCAATATGCTTGAACAGCGAATCCAGCGATTGGTACATGCTGAAAATAACTAACAATAGGCCTCTGCAACGAAGCAGAGGTTTTTGTTTGGGAAAAAATATTATATATAAGAACGATTGTTCGTTTATGCTATAAAGGTAATAAGATAAAAGTTTGATCATGTAACTATTCATGTTTTATATTTTAATAGGTCAAGCCATTGAATGAAGGGTTCATACACATTCATAATTCTTAAAAATAATAACTTGAAAAAAATTTAAAAAATTGAGTTAAAAGAGTGGATATTTATTTCGGAACCCGTTATATTAGTAATTACGGAAATTCATCTAAAGGAGGGAAACACTTGGACACATTTAAAAAGCTAAAGCAATTCTTTTGGCCGTACAAGAAATATTTAATGCTGTCATTATTCTTCTTATTCTTTGTTACAGTCATTACCGTTGTGTATCCAATTATATTGCAACAGACGATTGATAACGTCGTTTTGGCTGATCAGTATGAATTGATACCGTATATTTCAGGAGCATTTTTATTGTTAATGATATTTAAGGGGTTTGCTACGTTTTATCATCAATATTTAGGAGATTTATTTGGGATTATAGCTGTATATAAATTACGTGACGCACTATACGATAAACTACAAAGGCTCTCTTTTAAATACTATGACAATGCAAAAACAGGTGACATCATGTCACGATTAACCGCTGATGTAGAAGGATTTCGTTTTTTCCTATCATTTGGTTTTTCTGAATTACTGCGCATCATTTTACTGATCGGTATTAGTTTAGGAGTAATGTTTTATTTTTCAGTGCCGCTAGCCTTGGTTACGATGGCAGCAATGCCTTTTCTTGGAATCGTTGTGTATCAGTTCGATAAACGGGTTCATCCAGCATTTCGGAAAATTCGTAAGTCGTTTGGAAAGTTAAATACAAGAGTGCAGGAAAATATTAGTGGGATGAATACAGTAAAATCTTTATCCAGAGAGGATTTTGAAATAGGGAGATTTTCTGTAAGCAATGATGATTACCGACAAAACTATTTAAAAACATCTTTCATATGGTCTAAATATTTTCCTTTAATGGAATTTATAGGTAACTTTTGTGCCGTGGCTTTACTGGCATTTGGAGGTTACCTAGTAATTAACGGCAATTTATCTATTGGTGAACTCGTCGCATTCTTTAGCCTGGTTTGGTACATTATGGGTCCGCTAATGAATCTGGGTTTTGTTGTCAATCAATTTTCTCAAGCAAAAGCTTCTGCTGAACGATTGCTAGAAATACTTGAAGCTAAAGAGGATATAGAGGAAAGTGAAACAGCTATCGATCAGCCTATTAAAGGCCATGTAACGTTTAATAATGTGACATTAACCTATTCTGAAAACGATGATTCTGCCCTAAAAGACATTTCATTTGATGCCCCACCAGGGAAAGTAGTTGGCTTAATTGGGTCAACTGGTTCAGGAAAAACAAGTATTACTCAATTAATAACAAGATTCTATGAGCCTGAAAAAGGTGAGGTTCTAGTTGATGGGAGAGCTGTTTCCGACTACCGCATTAAAACCTTACGTCAAGCAATTGGATTTGTATTGCAGGAGCCGTTTCTGTTTTCAACAACAATAAGAGAGAATATTGCATACGGAAACCCAAATGTTTCAGAAGAACAGATTATAGATGCAGCCATGCGAGCACAAGCACATGATTTTATTATGAAGATGCCAAATGGATATGAGACGATGCTTGGGGAGCGAGGAATGGGGCTATCTGGTGGTCAGAAACAACGAATTGCCATTGCCAGAGCAATCTGTATTAATCCAAGTATTCTCGTGTTAGATGATGCAACTTCTGCTGTAGACATGGAGACGGAATTTAAAATACAAAAGGCACTTAAAGAAGTAATGAAAGGTAGAACCTCGTTTATCATTGCCCATCGAATATCATCCTTAAAGCACGCGGATGAAATCATTGTTTTAGAGGATGGTGAGGTTGTAGAGCGAGGTACACATGATTTTCTGTTACAAAATCAGGGAGCTTACCAGCGTATTTATGAGATTCAATATCAGGATCGTGAAGAGATCATGAATAGACAACATGCATAAGGAGGGAAACTATGGCGCAACAAAGAGAGGAAAAAGAGAGTAGACATTTGCAACGATTTTACTATACACAGGATCAAGCTATTGAAAAACCTTTTAACTGGAAGCAAATGTGGAGATTACTTATTTATTTAAAGCCTTATTCGAGAACATACTTACCTGCAGCAATTATTGCAATGCTAGTTTCAACAGCTGTAAGACTTATTGTCCCCATCTTAATTGGTAAAGTAGCGATTGATGTAGCAATTGACGAAGGGAATATTTCGCTTCTTACCTATTTAGTTATTGGTATAGGTATCCTTTACTTACTCAGTTATGTTGGTAACGTCTATCGAATTAAGTGGGTAAATATTCTAGGGCAGAACGTCATTTATGATATTCGACAGCATTTGTTTTCTCATGTACAACATCTATCTCATCGTTTTTTTGATTCTAGATCTGCGGGATCTATTTTAGTACGGATTATGAACGATATTAATTCACTTCAAGAATTATTTACGAATGGAATTATAAATTTATTAATGGACGTTGTTACACTTGTTGGTATCATCGTCATCTTATTCGTATTAAGTCCGAAGTTGGCGCTTGCAATCATGATCATCCTGCCAGTAATGTTTTACCTTACAACAAAGCTTAGAAGAACTATTCGTAGATCTTGGCAATCCGTACGTATTCAACAGTCTCGCATGAATTCCCATTTGAATGAAGGACTTCAAGGTATGCGGATTACCCAGTCATTCTCACAGGAAAAAGAAAACGGGGAATATTTCCATGGAGTAAACTCAGATAATTATAAAAGCTGGAGAGAAGCTACGAGGAAAAGCGCGATGTTTCGTCCATTTGTAGAGATGAGTAATGCAATTGGTACGATCATTCTTATTTCATATGGTGCCTATCTAATTCTTTTAGGTGTGGAGAATGGTGGGATAGAAATAGGAGACTTTGTATCTTTTGCCTTCTTTATTGGCATGTTTTGGGACCCAATTTCTCGACTCGGGCAAATGTATAATCAAATGCTAATGGCAATGGCCGCCTCAGAGCGAATTTTTGAATTCCTTGATGAAAAACCAAATGTAAAAGAGGCAGCAGATGCATATGGAATTGATGACATGAACGGGCATATAGAATTTGACAAGGTAGAGTTTTCTTATGATAATGATCGAATTGCTTTACATGAAATTTCTTTTGAGATTAAGCAAGGTCAAACTATTGCGTTAGTTGGACATACGGGGAGCGGCAAGTCGACAATTGCTAACTTAATCAGTAGATTCTACGATCCTACAAAAGGAAAAGTAAAAATTGACGGGCATGATTTAAAGGAAGTAAATCTAAACAGCTTACGGCAAAAAATAAGTGTAGTGTTACAGGATACATTTATATTCTCAGGCACGATTATAGAGAATATTCGATTTGGTAGGCCAGATGCATCTGATGAAGAAGTAAAAGAGGCAGCAAAGGTTGTTGGAGCAGATGATTTTATTCAGCGATTAGCAAATGGTTATGAAACGGAAGTTGAAGAGCGGGGGAATATTTTATCGGCGGGTGAGAGGCAGCTATTATCTTTTGCAAGAGCATTGCTTGCTAATCCAAGTATTTTAATTTTAGATGAAGCCACGGCAAGTATTGATACGGAGACAGAGGTAAAGATACAAGAAGCATTAGGAAGGCTGCTGAAGGGGAGAACTGCAATTATCATTGCACATCGGTTATCAACCATTAGAGAAGCAGATAATATCTTCGTATTAGAACAAGGAAAAATATTAGAAAGTGGAAATCATAGTGAATTAATGCGTAAGCAAGGAGAATACTATGGATTAGTGAAATCACAATTTCAAATGCTTGATGCAATGTGATTAAGAGGCTGAGACAAAAGAATGAAGAAACAATTAAAAACGGACGATAAATTAATTAAAAAAATTAATTATCGTTCGTTTTTTTGATTAGAATCATTCATTTAGCACCTGAAATAAGCGAGACTCTAGCGGGAACCGCACGAGTCCGAAGATCCAACTGATAACGTGTTTTTCTTTACCAAGTTAGCTGTGGCCGTGTTCGTGGAAAGAGCGTATATTTTCCCGGTGCGGCGATGATACTCCTATTGATAACATGATTATTCGTATTTTGGGTAAAGAAGTTGTGTTTTGTTCCAGCCTCTTTTTAATGGTTTAGAAAACCCCTGCCTATACTGAGTTCTAGAGACCTCCTAGGAAGCAAAAAGCGGCTTCCTGCGGGGTTTTAGGAAGTTGCTTTTTTTGGAGAGGATAGGGAAGCGTTTGGTTCATTTTATACAGGCAGAAATCCCTTTCAGACATCCTTTAAAGTCCAAGATTGTTGTTGACAGAGGCTTACAGTCGCAGCGAAAGCTATCCGTTCACAAAATATTTGTCTCTTTTATTCATATAGAAATATGTGATAAGCTAAGGACAAAGAATAGTGATGGAGGAAACAGGATGAAACGAGAATTTGCGGTAATAGGTCTTGGAAGATTTGGTGGTAGTATTTGTAAAGAGCTTAGCATGGAGGGTATGGAAGTTCTTGCTATTGATAATAATGAGGATCGAGTAAATGAATTTAAAAATATTGCATCACACGCAGTGATTGCTGATTCAACGGATGAAGTGTCGTTGAAAGAATTAGGAGTTAAAAATATAGATCATGTGATTGTGGCAATAGGTGATGATATTCAAGCAAGTATTCTTACGACGGTTATATTGACTGATTTAGGGATTAAAAAAATTACAGTTAAGGCTCAAAATGATTACCATGCAAAAATTTTAAATAAAATTGGTGCTGATCAAGTTGTTCATCCTGAAAGAGATATGGGTAAACGAATAGCGCATAATATTATTTCCAATAATATTTTAGATTATCTAGAATTATCGGATGATCATAGTATTGTCGAAGTTAAAGTAGGAAATAAAATGTTAGGCAAAACATTGGCAGATTTAGATATACGAGCCAACTATGGCTGTAACGTTGTCGCAGTAAAACAAGGAAAGGATATAAATGTCTCACCAAGTGCTGATCACGTCTTCACAGAAGGAGATATACTTATCGTTATCGGTGCGGATAAAGATATTTCTCGCTTCGAAAAACATTTAGTCATCGAGGAATAAAGCTAAAAAAAACATGTAAAACCCAAACTTTATCTGAAATATTTTAGATAAAGTTTGGGTTTTTGTTTTACAGACAGATTGTTCATTTATCGCTCAGTCAGAAGATAAATTTAATCATCTTTATTTAGCGGTTCTACTATTTTACCATTAAACTTCCATAATAATAGGTAACACCATCGGTCTGCGTTTTGTTTTTTCATAAAGAAATGGGGCAATCGTATCTGTTATTTCGTTCTTAATTTCAGACCATTGCGTAGTTTTTCGTTCCATTACTTTATCTAGATGAGAAGCGACTAATTTTTGCGCTTCATTAATGAGATCCTCTGATTCTCTCATATAAACGAATCCTCTAGAGATGATGTCTGGTCCAGCAGAGATTTTAAACTCTTTCATATTTATACTGACAACCACGATTACAAGTCCTTCTTCAGAAAGGATTCGTCGATCTCGTAACACGATATTACCAATATCACCTATGCCGCTTCCATCAACATAAATGGAACCTGAAGGGATTTTTCCAGCTATAATGGCATTATCTTTTCCTAATGCCAATACATCGCCATTATCCATAATAAATGAATTACTTGGCTCTACATCACACGCTTCGGCTAATTTCATATGCTCTTTTAGCATACGGTATTCTCCATGGATAGGCATGAAGTATTTTGGTTTGATAAGGCGAAGCATTAATTTTTGCTCTTCCTGACTACCGTGACCAGAAGTATGAATATTACTTAATTTGCCATGAATAACATCTGCACCAGCTCGGTACAATTTATTAATTGTACGTCCAACACTTATTGTATTTCCAGGGATTGGTGATGAAGAAAATACAACAGTATCACCTGGTATAATTTGAATCTGACGGTGTGTTCCATTGGCAATACGGGAAAGGGCAGCCATAGGTTCACCTTGTGAACCGGTACATAGAATGGTTACTTCTTGAGCTGGAAGACGATTAATCTGATTTGCATCAATAAATGTGTCTTTAGGAGCTTGTATATAACCTAATTCTTGTCCGAGATTAATGGCAGATTCCATACTACGACCGAATACAGCTATTTTACGGTTATTATTAACTGCAGCTTCTACAACCTGTTGAAGTCGATAAATATTTGACGCAAATGTCGCAAATATAACCCTACCATTTACTCTGCTAAAGATATCTTTGATGTTCGCCCCAACCACTTTTTCTGACATGGTAAATCCAGGAACCTCACTGTTCGTACTGTCAGAAAGCAAACAGAGCACACCTTCTTTGCCAATTTCAGCCATCCTAGAAAGATTAGCTGGTTCACCAACAGGTGTAAAGTCAAATTTGAAATCACCAGTATGCACAATGTTACCTGGTGGTGTTTTAACTACGATACCATAAGCATCGGGAATACTGTGAGTAGTAAGGAAAAAGCTAACGGAAGTTTTACGGAATTTAATTATATCGTCTTCTTGTATGGTATTTAATTTAGCGTTTCTTAATAGACCGTGTTCGTCTAATTTGTTACGAATTAATCCGATCGCAAGTTTACCGGCATATATTGGCACATTGATTTCACGAAGAAGATAAGGGATTCCCCCAATATGATCCTCATGACCGTGAGTAATAAATAATCCTTTGATTTTATCCTGGTTTTGCACAAGGTAAGTGTAATCAGGAATTACGTAGTCGATACCTAAAAGTTCATCTTCAGGAAATTTAATTCCAGCATCAATTAATATTATTTCATCCTGGAATTGTACTCCGTACGTATTCTTTCCGATTTCCCCTAGTCCGCCTAATGCAAAAACAGCAGCTTGGTCATTTTTAACGAACTTCATTTTTTATATGTTCTCCACTTTAAAATCATCGGATAATTTTTCGTAATCTAAATGTGCTTCATCCATTTCGTGGATATACTCAATATTATACTTGCGTTCATTTAATTTTTTTCGAACTTGTCTTACAGATTCTCCTTCAACATATACACTCTTCGTACGCTCTCGAACTGGAATTTCTTCTGGCAGTTCTTGATATAAAACTTTGTAAATCATCTCATCTCTCCTTAATTATCATTCTTGTCCATTTCTATTTTTATAACACGTTTATTTACACTAAATTATACCTGATTTGATACATGTTTTTCCTGATTTATCCGATTTCCCGTTTTTGTATTTCCGGCTTTATGGTACCTTTATATTGTTGCGATTGGTACTATCAATGGTAGTCTTTTTTACAAGTTGTAGGTACACGTCCTTGGCCTAAAAAGTCTTTCCAGCGTTTCTTGAGCTTTTCTTTTAGGCGTTTTAACATGACGTTACAGCTCCTTTCTCAGATTTAAGAAAAGCAAGAAAAACGTTCTACCGATCCAATCCCTCTTATCTATAGTATAGTATGAGTTGAGGAAGATTGAAATAAAAATACTTTATTTCTTTTAAAAAATATTTATTATTGCTTTACAGACTTTCTTTTGATACGTTGGTATACTTAGTTTTAACATAGTTTAATTTCTTATACATCCAGAAAAGGGGAATAGCAGAATGCAGAAAAAAATTGTATTTTTTGATATTGATGGCACCTTATTAGATCATCATAAGCAGTTACCAGCTTCAACAAAAGAGGCTATTCAAGAATTAAAAAATAAAGGTGTTTATGTTGCGATAGCGACTGGAAGAGCTCCGTTTATGTTTGAAGATATTCGGAAAGAGTTGGATATTCATTCTTATGTTAGCTTTAATGGACAATTTGTTGTATTTGAAGGAAAAACAGTTTATGAAAATCCACTAGAGAAAGAAGAGCTTGCTAACTTATATAATAAAGCACTGGATTTAGATTATCCGTTAGTCTATTTAAATAATCAGGAAATGAGAGCCTCGGTTTCGGATCACCCCTTTATTTCCGAGAGTATGGGGAGTCTGAAAATTTCCTATCCAAAAGTAGATCCAGATTTTTATAAAGTAAACAAAATTCATCAAGCGTTGATATTTTGTGAAAATGAACAAGAAAAGCTCTTTGCTCGAGCTCATGATCGCCTGCATTTCTTACGCTGGCACGATTATTCATGTGATATTTTACCAATCGGGGGGTCTAAAGCGGTTGGAGTAGAAAAGCTAATTGAAGCTAGTGGATTAGATTTACAAGATACCTATTCGTTTGGAGACGGTTTAAATGATATTGAAATGTTAAAGGAGACAGGTACAGGTATAGCCATGGGAAATGCAGTTCCTGAATTAAAAAAAGTAGCAGATTTTACAACAGCCTCTGTTGATCAGGATGGAATACGAAAAGGATTAGAATATGTAAATTTAGTATAAATGAATAAGAGAAACGGCAGTCCATAAGGGTTCTGCCGTTTCTCTTTATTCTAGTGGTTTTGCATTTTCTGGAATAGCAAAAGGATTATCTTCATTAATATGATCATAAAACATAATACCGTTCAGGTGATCAATCTCATGTTGGAATACGATCGCTGCATAGCCTTTTAATCGTAATTTTAAAGGATTACCTTCCTTATCAAAAGCTTTTACTGTAATGCGTGCATACCTAGGCACGTAGCCTTCCACTGGACGGTCGACAGATAAACACCCCTCACCTGTAGATAAATAGGTTTTTTCTACGGAGTGACTAATTACTTTAGGGTTAACAAGCCCATAGCTGTATTGCTTCCCATTAGGATCTTCGAAGTGTACAGCTACTAATCGCTTATTTAAGCCAAGCTGAGGTGCTGCTAAACCTACCCCTGCGCGTAATTGATATTTTTCAGCTATTTCTTCATCTTGACTATTTTTTAAAAATGTAATCATATCCTCTAATAACTTTTTATCAGCGGTGTTTAATGGATTCTCCACCTCTTCAGCAACAGTTGTTAAAGAAGGATGCCCTTCACGAACAATATCTTTCATGGTTATCATGCATACCACTCCTAATCCTATACTCTATTCTTCATTTCAATTTCATATTTTATCATATTTAAGTTATATTAATCATAGTTTTACTATATACATGCTAGAGCAATTAGATTTATCTTTTGTCCGATATATTTTATGGTATACTGAGAATCGAATAATTGATGGAAAAGTTGTAGGGGGTAATATTCGTGCCATTAAAAAAATCTGCCATTTTCGCAGGAATCATACTTTTATTAGTGATTTCTGCTTGTAGTAGTAAGTCTACTGAGGAAAAAATTCAAGGACATTTAGAGGAAGCTGTTTCTTTAGAACAAGGCTTTGAGGAGCAACAAAGTAAAATTACTGATTTAGAAAAAGAAGAGCAGCAATTATACAGTAAAATTGTCAATCTCGGTATGGACGAAATGGATAAAATTAAGAAATATTCTAAACAAGCAATTGAAACAATTGATCAACGTGCTAAAGAAATAGCTAAAGAAAAGGAAAGTATTGAAGCAGCAAGTAATGAATTCTCTGAAATAGAAGAGCTGATTACTGATCTTGAAGCGGATAAAGTGAAGAAGAAAGCTGAAAATATGAACGAAGTAATGGAAAAGCGCTATGAAACGTATTCAAAGCTAAATAAAGCTTATCAAGAATCGTTAAAACTCGAAAAAGAAATGTATACCATGCTTCAAAAAGAGGATCTTGAGCAAAAGACTTTAACTGAACAAATTAATAAAATAAATGATAGTTATGAAAAGGTTATTGATTTAAATAAAGCGTTTAATGATAATACCGTAAAGTATAATAACTTAAAGAAGGAATTCTATAGTTTGGCAGGTATGGAAGTAAGCTATGAAGAAAACCCTACTGGAGATAAGTCAAATAAAGAAACGAACTCCAAAGAATCTTCAACAGAAAAATAAATAGGTAGTTTTTAGGAATAACACGCTACAGTACCTCTAAAGGTGATGCTGTAGCGTTTTTGTTAGTTTAGGAACTTATAGAGTTTGCCCATGTGGATAAATAGGGGCGTGTTAAGCCGCGTCCAGCTCCAGCGCCCAGAAACGAGGTGACTTCACGAATCGTCCTAATCTAAGCCATCATCGGCTTGCAAGCTTACCGTGCTTCCTTTACCTCCAATCACTCGCTTCAGTCGCTACGTTTCTAATCGGGCGCTTGCGCTTTTGTTCTAAGTTAAGAAAGTATAAAATCAGTGCAATGACTGCGTTAAGCCAAGTAG